>JBASRP010000354.1:0-4128 GCA_049273905.1 Actinomycetota bacterium | reverse complement strand
ATCCGAGCCCGCGGCGACGTCGGGCCCATCGATCCGCAGCTTCTTCAGCGGCCTCGGCGGCTTGCTCGACGGCGCATGGGGGTGGCTGTCCCGATGAAGCGGATCGCGGCTCTCGGTCTGGCACTCGCGGCCTGCGCGTCGTTCACGGCTTGCCTCGGCCGGCAGAGGACGATCAACGTCTACGCGATCTTCAACGATGCCGGCGAGTTGGTGCGCTACGCGAACGTGCAGAGCTCGGACGTGAAGGTGGGAAGCGTCCGTTCGATCAAGCTACAGGGGTACCACGCGCGCGTCGCGATGCGCATCGACGCCGATCAAGAGATCCCGTCGAACGCCAGTGCCTTGATCCGCTCCACGTCGCTGCTGGGCGAGAAGTTCGTCGACCTCGGCGTGCCGGAGGGCGAGGCGCGGTCGTCGACGCCGCTCCGCGACGGGGACGTCATCCCCGTCGAGCGCACACAGCGCATCCTCGGGATCGACGACGCGCTCGTGAAGCTGGGCCGGTTGCTGCAAGGCGGCACGCCGGCCGACCTGGCCACGCTCATCCATTCGTCGGCCCAGATCGTGCGCGGGCGCGAGGAAGCGCTCGGCCAGGTGTTCACCGACCTGCGCGGCATCACCGGCGCGTTGGCGCGCCGCGCGCCGGACGTCGCATCGGCGATCGGCAGCCTCGACAGCGCGTTCAAGACGCTGGCGAGCGGCCGCGACGTGATCAAGAGCGCGCTCGCATCCTCGGCCGACGCGACGGAGATCCTGGCCGAGCAGCAGGCGAACCTCGATCGCCTCGTGGGCTCGCTCGACCGTGCCTCGGCCGTTCTCGCCCGCTATATGAAAGCGACGCGTCCGGCGTCGGACCGGTCTCTCAAGGATCTGCGTCTCGTGCTCGACCAGGCGATGAAGACGACGGGCGACCTCGAGAAGGCGGTCGTGGCTCTGGCACGGTTCAGTGACCTGTGGCCGCGGGCGTTCCCGGGCGATTTCCTCCAGCTCGACATCGTCATCACCCTTGCGAACGCGCCGCCGCCCGGCAGCGCGGCTTCGGCCGCGGTCGAACAGCGGGAGCTGCGGCGCCTGCGGACGCTCGCCGATCTTCTGTGGGGGACGACGCGATGAGACTGACGTCCCGCGTGGTCATCAACACCGTGGCGTTCATCGTCCTCGGCCTGGGGCTCGCCGGGCTTCTCGCGGTCAAGGTGCTCCCGACGGTGTTCGGGAAGACCTATTCCGTGTACGCGATCTTCCCCGACGCCGGCGGCGTCGCGCCCAACCAGGAGGTCACGTACCGCGGCGTGCAGGTGGGCCGCGTCGGCGCCATGACGCTGACCGAGGACGCCGTGAAGATCCAGATGAAGATCGAGTCGAAGTACCACATCCCCAAAGTGGGGACGCACGCCCGCGTGCTCTTCAAGAGCGCGGTCGGTGAGCAGTTCATCGACCTGCTGCCCGAGAAAGATGGCAGCCCGTTCTTCAACAAGAACGACGTGATCCCGATCACGATGACGTCGATCCCCGCGCAGATCGAGGACCTGCTGCGCGAGCTCAACGCGGTCCTCCGCTCGGTCGATCCCAAGGCGCTCGGGCAGCTCGTCCACGAGCTCGGCGTCGGTCTGACCGGCCACGGCAAAGACCTGAGCGACACGATCAAGGGCTTGGACGTCCTGGCGAAGATCGGCGCCGAGCGTCGCAGCGAGGTCGGCAGCCTGATCGACAACGCGGCAGACATCCAAGACTCGTTCAATGGGTCGAGCGAGGACTTCGTCCGGGCCATCTCATCTCTCAAGGTCGTCCTCGAGACGGTCGCCGCGCGGCGGGGGGATCTCGAACGCACGGTCAGGGCGATGGATGGTTTCGACACGCAGATCCTGGCCCTGCTCGATCATCGCAAGGCGGAGCTGAACCGGATCCTGTCCGGCCTCGGCGTCGTCGTCCGCAACTCGCACAAGCAGCTCGACGACCTCGACAAGCTGCTTCGCTACCTTGGCGCGTTCCTCGCCGATGCGCACGAGACCTACGTCGCGCCCTACTTCACGTTCAATCTGCTCACGAACACCGAGAACCCCGCCTGCGTCTACGACCCCAGCAGCCGCCCGGTCCACGCGGTGACCGATCCGACGGTCGACCCGCCGGAGAACGACTTCGATTGCGCGGGCATCACCGCAACGTCGTCGTCGACCGCGATCGCGGCGCTGGACCCGGCTCTCCGCGCGCAGCTGGACCGGATATCGTGGTTGCAGCTCTTCACCCTGGGATACTGATGGACGATGAAACCGTGATCCAAGCGGTACGCCTCCCGGCGCCGGCGGACACGCCGCCGGGCCGGACATTGTTCGGCCGCCCCCTCCATATCGTGATCCTGGTCGCGATCCTCGTCGCGGCCCTCCTCGCCGAATCGGTTCTCGTCTTCCGGGGTAACGGCACCGAACGCGAGCAGAAGGACGTCCTCGACGTCTCGCGCCGGTTCGTGGCGCTGCTGACGACCTACAGCGGGACGACGATCGAGCGGCAGCGGAGCCAGGTGCTCGGGCTCGCCACCGGAAAGTTCCGCGAGCAGTACGACCAGCTGACGGGGTCGGCGTTCGTGACGACGCTGAAGGAGCGGCAGGCCGATTCGAAGGGTGCGCTCGTTCGCATCGCTGTGGCCGACGTCGAGGGGGACAACGCCACCATCCTCGCGGTCGTGCGGGTGACGACGACGAACAAGGATCTCAAGCAGCCCCGCGTCGATACCAACCTGCTCGAGGTGGCGCTTGTGAAGACGTCGTCGGGCTGGCGGATCGACAACGTGACGATCTTGGGGACGCTGACCTAGCGAGCTCTACCCGACAAGCTTCGCCACATCGGCGCACTTCGTTCGCACCGCTTCCGCGGCATCGCGCAGCGCGTTCAGCTCGTCGCCGGCGAGGGGCAGCTCGACGATCTCGCGCACGCCGCCGCGTCCGAGCTTCGCCGGCACGCCGAGGTAGACCCCGTCGATGCCGTACTGGCCGGTCAGCCACGCGCAGGTGGGCATGACCGCGTCGTAGCCTTTGGCGACGGCCTCGACCATCGCGACCGCCGCGCTCGACGGCGCGTAGTACGCGCTGCCGGTTTTGAGGAGACCGACGATCTCCGCGCCGCCGTCCCGCGTCCGCTGAACGAGACGCTCGATCGTCGCGGCGTCGGCAAGCTCGGCGAGCGGCTTGCCCTTCACCATCACCATGCTCGGCACGGGCACCATCGTCTCGCCGTGCGAGCCGAGCGTGATGGCCTCGACGTCGCCGGGCGACACGCCGAACTCCTCGCCCACGAAGTGTTTGAAGCGGGCAGTGTCGAGCATGCCCGCTTGTCCCATCACGCGTTCGGCGGGGAAGCCGGAGATCTCGCGGAAGAGGAACGTCATCTCATCGAGCGGATTAGTGACGACGATCACGACCGCGTCGGGGGACGACGGGCAGAACTGGTCGGCGACCGAGCGGATGATCTTCGCGTTGACCTCGAGCAGATCCATGCGGCTCATCCCCGGCTTGCGCGGGAGCCCGGCCGTCACGACGCAGATCGACGAGCCCGCCGTCTCCTCGTACGTGTTGGTGCCGGTCACGCGCGTGTCGAAGCCCTCGATCGAGCGCGACTGCATCATGTCGAGCGCGAGCCCTTGCGGGAGGCCGTCGACGATGTCGGTCATGACGACCTCGTCGCAGATCTCCTTCTCGGCGATGCGCTGCACGGTGGTGGACCCGTACTTGCCGGCTCCGACGACGGTGATCTTCATGGCGCTCTCCGTTCCGATCGCGTGAGGGTCGCGCGGCGCCGTTGAGCCTGGCTCCGCAACGACCGGAAGGCTACCATCATGCGCGCCATGGCCGACTCCGCGTCTTCCGCGCTCGTCGCCGCCCTTCTCCTCGTCGCCAACGTGGCGTGCGCCGCGGTGGTCGGCGCGCGCATCGCGTCCCGTCTGTCGAACGACCGACTGGACCGCGCGCTGATCGCGACGCTGCTCGTGATCGTTCAGGCGGCGGGGATCCCTCTCGTGCTGGCGATGCTCACGGTTGTGTCGCGGGTTCCTCTCACCATCGTGCACGTGGCGCTGCTGCTGGCGGTGCTGCGTTTCGTCCCGGCGGGAGAACGCCTGCCGCGCGGGCGCCTGAGCGT
>JBASRP010000341.1:0-2140 GCA_049273905.1 Actinomycetota bacterium | reverse complement strand
CGTCGGACCGAACGGCGTCAACGCCCTCGCGGACGCCTTTCCGGTGTTGACGGAGACCACGCTCGCCGAACCGCTCGGCCTGTCGTACACGAGCGGCCCTTTGGCCCAGGACGTCCTTTCCGCCGGTCCTCTGTCGCTGGAGCTGTTGCTGTCGAGCACGGCGTCCGAGACCGACGTGTGGGCCGTGGTCTCCGACATCTCTCCCGACGGAGCACCCCACCCGGTCGCGACCGGCCGGCTGCGCACGTCGTATCCGTTCATCGACCCGAGTCGTTCGCTGACCGACCCCGTCACGGGAGACATCGTTCAGCCCTACGGGGTGTACGCCTCCAAGTCGCCGGCGGAGGTCGGCATGCAGCGCCGCTATTTCGTCGAGTTCTGGCCGATCGGCAACCGCTTCCAAGCCGGCCATCGCATCCGGCTCGACATAGTCGGCGTCTCGGCCGCCTCGACACCCGCGGGCCTTGCGCTCAACACGGTCGCGGTGGGAGATCCGGACGGTTCGCGGCTGCTTTTCCCGGTCCTGCCGGGCAGCAGCCTCAGCGACGCGCTCTGATGATGCCCGACGATCGGTCGTACGAAACAACGACGCGTTTAGCCGTACATCGCCTCGATGTCGTCGGCGTATTTCGTCGTGATCACGCGCCGCTTCAGCTTCAAGGTCGGCGTGAGCTCCTCACTTTCGGCCGTCCACTCCGCGGGCAGAACGGTGAACTTGCGGATGTTCTCGACGCGAGCGACACGCTCGTTCGCTTGATCGACGGCGGTTTGCACCTCGGCGAGCACGTCCGGATGTGAGGCGAGCTCGGCGAGTGTCGCCGCTTTGATGCCCTTCGACGCGGCCCACGCCGGCGCCACGTCGGGGTCGAGGACGATCAACGCCGTGAGGTACGCGCGCCGGTCGCCTATCACGCACGCTTGGCCGATGATCAGGTGGTCCTTGAGGAGGTTCTCGATGTTGGCCGGCGAGATGTTTTTGCCGCCGGCCGTGATGATCAGCTCCTTCTTCCGATCGACGATCGAGAAGTAGCCGTCCTCATCGACCGCGCCGATGTCGCCGGTGCGCACCCACCCGTCGGCGTCGATCGTCTCGGCGGTCTTCTCCGGGTCCTTGTAGTAGCCGGCCATCACGTTGCCGCCGCGAGCGAGGATCTCGCCGTCGTCGGCGAGCTTGACCTCAACGCCGGGGGTCGCGGGGCCGACCGTGCCGATCCGCACGCGGCCCGGCGCGTTCCCCGTCGCGACCGCGGTCAGCTCGCTCATCCCCCACACCTCGAAGAGCTGGATGCCGAGCGCGGTGAAGAACTCGAGCACCTCGGTTGATATCGGCGCCGCGCCCGACATCGCCCACCGCACGCGGTTCAGCCCGACGCGGTCGAGCACCGCGTTCAGGATGGGCTTCGCCTGCTCGTACCGCGCGCGCAGCTCCTCCGGGATCTCTGCGCCTTTCTGCTCGTGCGCGACGACCTCGCGCGCGGTGTCGATCGCGCCCTGGACGAGCGAGCGCAGGTTCTCGTCCGGTTGCGCGGCGAGGGCGGCGTTCATGCCCGCGTAGAGCTTCTCCCACACGCGCGGGACGCCGAGGAACAGCGTCGGACGCGTCTCGAGCAGGTGGATCAGCAGGTCGTTGAAGTCCGGAACGCATGTCACCGTGCCGCCGTAGCTGATTGGCTGGTAGTGGCCGCTCAGACGTCCCGCGGCGTGCGCCAGCGGGAGGTACGACAGCCCGGAGTCGTCGGGACGGAACTCGTAGACCCGGCTGACCATCTCCCAATGCCACAGCAGCTGGCGATGGGTGTCGATCACAGCCTTGGGCGGCCCCGTCGTGCCCGACGTGTAGATGAGCGTCGCGATGTCGTCAGGAGCGACCTGCTTCCACGAGCGATCGAACGCCTCGGGATCCTTCGCGGCTTGCGCCGCGCCGGTCGCCATCACGTCATCCCAGGCGACGACCCAGTCGCTCGCAGACTCCTCCGACGCGCCGCGGATCAGGATCACCTGTTCGAGGTGCGGCATCTCCTCGCGCGCCTTGAGGAAGCGCTCGAGGAATCCGATGTCTTCGACCACCGCGAAGCGCGCCCCACAGTGGTTCGCGATGTAGCTGATCTGCTCCGGCGCGAGCGTGTTGTAGAGGCTGACC
>JBASRP010000335.1:0-2177 GCA_049273905.1 Actinomycetota bacterium | reverse complement strand
GATGTGCTGCGTCCGCTTCTTCCGTCGGAGTCTGCGGGCGATATCCCGTCCGATCTGATCATCGGAGAGACCGCGGCTTACTACTCGCTTACCCGGGACGATCTGTTCGGCCCGTCACGCTCGCGGCCGCTCGTGATCGCGCGTCAGGTCGCGATGTATCTCTGCCGCGAGCTCACCCCGCTCTCGCTCCCGAAGATCGGGGAAACGTTCGGCGGACGCGACCACACAACGGTCATGCACGCGGACTCGAAGATCCGGAAACTCATGGGGGAAAGGGCCGTGGTTTACACACAGGTACAGGAGCTGACGGCCCGGATCCGCCGGAAGGTCTCCGGAGTGGCGTCGTGATGCACATGTCGTCCCCAGCCCGTTCGGGCCGTTCGCGCTGCTCGGCGGGGTCCGTCCCCACCGTCCCCAGCCCCTACTACTGTTGCTGTGTTTTAGATAGAAAAACAGATGTCTTAGGCAGGCCGTACGATCTGTGGAGGAGGCCGTCGTGAAGATCAGGGTCGAGCGTGACGCGTTCGCCGAGTCGAGCTCGTGGGTGCTTCGTTCGGTGGGGACCCGCGCAACGCTTCCGGTCCTGGGCGGCGTCCTCGTCGTCGCAGAGGACGGAAAGATCCGGCTCGCCGGGACCGACCTCGAGGTCGGCGCGGAAGCAGTCGTCGAGGGCGCGATCGACGAGGCGGGTCGCGGGGTGTTGCCGGGACGCGTGCTGGGCGAGATCGCGCGCACCCTTCCGCCGGGAAGCGTGCGGCTGGAACTCGACGGCGGGCAGGCGCGCATCACGTGCGGATCCGCGGAGTTCACGCTACGGACGCTGCCTACGGAAGACTTCCCGTCGCTCGCGGGCCCCTCCGACGCCGCCGGCGGGACCGTGTCGGCGTCGGAGCTTGCGCTCGCCGTCAACCAGGTGACCAAAGCCGCGTCCCGCGACGAAGCGCGGCCGATCCTGACCGGCGTGTTGCTCGAGGCCACAGCCGAGAAGCTCACGTTCGCCGCGACGGACAGCTATCGGCTCGCGATCCGCGAGCTCGCGTGGAAGGGCCCGGCCGACGCGATGAAGCGTGTGGTTCCGGCGCGCGCGCTACTCGAAGCGGCCCGCGCGGCTGAGGGCGAGGACGAAGTTGCGATCGCGCTCGGCGAGAGCCAGGTCGCGGTTCAGGGGAAGGAACGGCGCCTGACGACGCGACTCATCGAGGGCGAGTTCCCGAACTGGCGTCAACTTGTTCCGGAGGACCAGCCGAACCATCTGACCGTCGACCGCGAGGCGTTCCTCGAAGCGGTGCGGCGCGTCGGGATCCTCGCGCAGCAGGGCACACCCGTGCGGCTCGAGCTCGGGCCCGCCGGCGTTCGTCTGACCGCGGGGACGCAAGACGTCGGCGAGGCAGCCGATCTCGTCGAAGGGAAGTACGAAGGAGAGCCCCTCGCCATCGCGTTCAACGCCGGTTACCTCTCCGACGGTGTCCAAGCCATCGACGGAAGCGAGGTCGTGCTGTCGTGTCGGGACGGGCTCAAGCCGGCGGTACTGCGATCGCCGGACGGCGGGTCGTTCCTGTACCTGCTGATGCCGGTACGGATCTCCTAGCCGTTCACGCCGCCATGCGTGTGGCGGCGCTCGAGCTCCTGAACTTCCGCTCGTGGCAGGAGCTGAAGATCTCGCTTCCCGCGGAGCCGGTCGCGCTCGTCGGACCCAACGGATCGGGGAAAACGTCGGTGCTCGAGGCCGTGTGGTACGCGGCCGCGCTCGCATCACACCGGACGTCGACCGACGCTGTGATGGTGCGTTCCGGCGAGACGGCCGCGATCGTTCGCGTGCAGACGGAACGGCAGGGGCGCGACGAGCTCGTCGAGCTCGAGATCGTCAGGCATGGTCGCGCGCGCACGAAACTCTCGGGGGCTCCTGTCACGCGGCGCCGCGACGTACTCGGCACGGTGCGCGCGGCGATCTTCTCTCCCGAGCGGGTGGCCGTCGTGCGCGGCGACCCCGGTGAGCGTCGGCGTTTCGCCGACGAACTGCTCGTGCAACTTCACCCGCGGTACCACGCCGTCATCAAAGAGTTCGAACGCGCGCTCCGGCAGCGCAACGCGCTGCTGCGCGAAGCGGGCGGACGCGTGCCGAAAGACATCGAGGTCTGGGACGAGGCGGTGGCGGACCCCGGCGGCGAGCTCGCGGC
>JBASRP010000315.1:0-2225 GCA_049273905.1 Actinomycetota bacterium | reverse complement strand
GCCGCGATCGATGCGCTCGCGTCGCGTGCCAGCCGGAGATGTCGCGACGCCGTCCCGCGCGCGCCGAGCCCGAACAGCAGCATCCCGAGGCCGAGAAGCGCGAGTGGGCCGGTCGTCGACGCGCCGGTGGCGGGCAACGGGTCCCAGACGATACCCGGAGCCGCCGGGCCCGCAGGACGTACCGGACCCGAGGACGTCTTCACCGGACAGGTGTTGAACGGTCCGAGGGCCAGATCCTTCAGCTGCGCCGTCACGGATTGCGATGAACGCGTCTCGGCCATGAACGATTTGAAGCACGTCACGCCCGGCACGAGCCGGGTGATGTCGATGCCGCCTTCGTAGAACGACCCCTGTGGGAAGACACCGGCGCTCCCTGCTTTCGGCACATAGGTCCACGGCGCAGGCGTATTGGTCTGATTGACGATGGCGCACGCCGGATCGTTCGCGCCCGCTGCTGCACAGCTCTTGGCGGACACCTTCAGGTCGAGCGCGCCGTCGGACCCACCGGATCCGACCCACGCGTAGACGTTCACATCGGACACGGTCCCGCCCTGCGTGAAGTGGCTGAGGACCAGGATGTCGCCCTTCCGGTGCGCTCCCGAGAATGTGCCGTCCGGCTCCATCCCCACCGCGTCGCGGAAGAACCAGAAGCCGACCTGCGCGTCACCGTTATTCGCGTATCGGTCGAGCCCGAAGTAGACGAGGAGATCCCCGACATCGTTCCGCGTTGTATCGACCGTCGCCCGGTAGGCGACGGCGTAGGCGTTGGTGATCTCGTTCTTGTCGGGAGCGACGTCTCCGGTCGTCCAAGCCCATCCCGGCACGTCGTTCAGGTCCTTCGATCCCCCGCCGGTGAAATAGGACGTGTCGGCCGGCGGGTTGTCACCATCGCGGACGAAGCTCGAGACGATGTCGGTGCTGGAATGATCCGTGGGGACCACGGCGTTCCAGTCGTCCCCCGACGGGGCACCGTTCTGCGCGTTCGCGTCGAGCTCGAAGCTCTGCGCGTCGCTCGAAGCGGATGCCGGTAGGGCGAGAACGACGTGCACCAGAACGACGGAAACGATCAGAGGCCAGACAAACAACCGCGGCGAACCGCGCATGACCCTCCCCTCGAGTTAACGCGCGCACGCGTCGGTCACGCTCTCGGATGGCTACGGCGTCCCCCAGTCCGCCGAGAAACGGTATCGGCACCCCGATGAACCATCCGCATGGGACCACCGTCCCGAGGCAGTCATGCGCCGTCGATTCGCGTAGCCTTACGCGCGGCCGCACCCGGAGGAGGTCGTATGTGTCACGAGACGCTCACGCATCTGTGCATGCCGGTTCCGGAGAAACTGCTCCGAACCGTCGCCGTCTACGCCTTTCTCGTTATCGGGCTACGGCTGGCAGGCAAACGCGAGCTCGGGCAATTCAACGCGTTCGATCTCGTGGTTCTCATAACGCTCGCGAACGCGGTGCAGAACGCGATCATCGGGCCCGAGAACACGCTCGCGGGCGGCTTGATCGGCGCCGCCACGCTGCTCGCAACGAACTTCCTCGTCGTCCGCGTCGCGTACCGCTTCCCCGCGCTGGACCGGCTCCTTGAGGGCAAGGAGCTGACGCTCTACGAGAAAGGGCGCATGAACCGCAAAGCGCTACAGCGCGAGGTCATCACCGAGGGCGAGTTGATGAGCATCGTCCGGCGCCAAGGCGCCCGTAGCCTGAACGAGGTCGACCGTATCGTCCTCGAGCGCAACGGCACCGTGTCGGTGATCCTGCGCGAGGACGTGACGATCCTGAGGATCCTCGAGGAGGTCGGTGACATCAAACGCGCGCTCGCCGCGCGCTGAGACGGGAGGCTAGATGTCGGTTGTCGTGATCAATGCCGTGAACGTCCCATCCGAACGTCGCGACGAATTCGAAACGCGGTTCGCCGCCCGCGCGGGGCAGGTGTCGAAAGCCGAGGGATTCGAGTCCTTCGAGCTCCTGCGGCCGCGCGAGGGCGACCGCTACCTCGTGTACACCCGTTGGCGTTCGGACGAAGACTTCCAAACGTGGATGCGTTCGACATATTTCGCCGAAGGGCATCGGCAGCACAGCGACGCCGGACCGGTTTCGACCGAGAGCGAAGTGTGGACGCTCGACGTCCTCCAGCACGAGGACCCCGCGTAGGCCAAACTCACACGCCGGCGGCTTTGCGGATCTCGTCGGCGATCGACGCTGCGGTCTCATCGTTGAAGGAC
>JBASRP010000299.1:0-6113 GCA_049273905.1 Actinomycetota bacterium | reverse complement strand
ACGCGATCATCCGCGAGCAGGTGAAGGTCCAGGGCGGCTACGAGGTGAAATCGCAGGGCGACGGGTTCATGCTGGCGTTCTCGTCGGCCCGGCGCGCGCTGGCGTGCGCGATCGACATCCAGCGCGCCCTCGCCGCGCACGCCGAGAAGGAGCCCGACGACGCCGTGCGCGTCCGCATCGGCCTCCACACCGGCGAGGCGATCATCGACGCCGGCGACTTCTACGGCCGGCACGTGAACCTGGCGGCGCGGATCGGCGGCGCCGCGAACGGCGGCGAGGTCCTCGTGTCGTCGTTGCTGCGCGAGCTCACGCTGTCGAGCGGCGAGTTCACGTTCGACGAGGGACGCGACGTCGAGCTGAAGGGCTTGGCCGGAACGCATCGCGTGTACGCGGTGATGTGGTGACCGAGAACAGGGGGAGCGGATGAACGACCTCGGGACGATCCTCGGCGTGTTCGGGCACCCCGACGACGAGACCTACCTCTGCGCGGCGTTGATGGCGAACGCGGCGCGTGCCGGCGACCGCGTCGTCTGCGTGACGGCCACGAAGGGCGAGGGTGGCTCGTGGGACGAGAAGCGGTGGCCGTCGGAGACGATGGGGGAAGTGCGCGCGCAGGAACTGATGGAGTCGCTCGCGATCCTCGGCGTCAAGGAGCATCACTGGATGGACTACATCGACGGCACGTGCGCCGCCGTTCCTCCGGCCGAGGGCGCGGCGAAGGTCGAGGCGTTCGTGCGCGACGTGCAGCCGGACTCCGTGATCACGTTCGGGCCAGACGGCATGACCGATCATGCCGACCACAAGGCGGTGTGCGCGTGGACTACGGACGCGTTCCGCTCGGCCGCGAAGCCCGGCGCGAAGCTCTACTACGCGGTCGCCACGCCGGAATGGGTCGAGGAGTTCGGTCCGCGCTTCGCGAAGTTCAACGTCTTCGCGCCCGGCTTCCCGCCGACCGTCGCGAAGGAGGACGCCGCGATCTACTACGAGGTGCCGAAGGATCTGCTCGACGTGAAGCTGCACGCGATCGAGAAACACGTCTCGCAGGTCGAGTACATGCTGAAGTACTTCGGCGAGGACTTCTTCCGCGAAGCGCACAAAGTGGAGATGTTCGGCCTGGCGGAGGAGAAGGGGTAGCGGCCGGACGGCGCTACGAGCCGGCGGCGACCGCTTCTTGGTCGCCGAGCGCGTCGATCGGTGGACGTTCGAGCTCGGTCACATCGCTCTCCTCCAAGCCGTCCGGGGTCGGCCGGAGGAACGGTGCCGCGGGGATCTCGATGTTCGACCGTAGCCGGCCGCGCTCCTCCGCGCGCCGCAGGATCGTGCGTCCGATGCCGTAGGACATCGGCGCGAGCTCCGCGAGCGGGCGGTTGCGATGGATCCGCTCGCCGAGGTCGACCTGCGCGAGGCCGTCGAGACCGATCTCTTCGAGGAGGTCGATCAGGAGTCCGATCTCGACCGAGTAGCCGGTGAAGAACGGCACCCGGCGCAGCACGTCGACGGTGCCCGCGTACTCGCCGGCCAGCGGCTGCGCGAAACCGCGCAGCTCCGGGAACAGCGCGGCGAGCAAAGGACGCGCGAGGAGCTCGGTGACGCGTCCGCCCTCGTCGGGAACGAGCTCGTCGCCCAGCGCGAGCGGCCGCCGGTAGAAGGCCTTCACGAACGACACCGTGGGATCCATGAGGATCGGCGCGATCAGACGGGTCACGAACTGCGGCGTGAAGTTTCGGATGTCCGAGTCGATCCACACGACGAGGTCGCCCTCCACCACCGACAGGCTGCGCCACAAGGCGTCGCCCTTCCCCGCAGCGACGGGGATGTCCGGCAGCAGGTCGCCGACGTTGAACACGCGGGCGCCGTTCGCCTCCGCGATCTCCGGCGTTCCGTCCGTCGACGAGCAGTCGACCACGAGGAGCTCGTCGACGAACCTTTGGCCGCGCATGAGGCGGTCGCGGATCGTCGCGCAGATCCCTCCGATCGTCTCGCCCTCGTTGAGAGCCGGAAGGACGACGCTGACGCTATGCCCCGCACCGTTCTTGAGTTCGGTGAGCTCCGCGAGGGTCGGCAGGGCCCGGACGCCGTACGTGCGGCGCCGGTGCCAGCGCTGCGCGAGCCCCGTGAGCAACGGCAGCTCGCCGCGCCTCGCCGTTAGCGGATCGCTCATCGTTCTCCTTTTCGGTGGAACCGCGCCGGGGTTGGCTCGCTTGTTCCCATCGGGCCTGGGATCGAACCACCCGGCGGCGCACAGGGTAAGAGGGGCGGGTCACCGGCGCCAACGGAGCTGCGGGGTCCTGGTAGCGTGCGCTGGTGACGATCGATCGCACCGCCGCAGAGGGCTTTTCCGCAGGCGCCGCCTCCTACCAGCGGGCGAGGCCCGACTACCCCGACGAAGCGGTGGCTTTCCTCGCCGAGCGTTTCGGGATCGTTGCCGGAAAGCGCCTCGTGGACTTGGGCGCCGGCACCGGAAAGTTCACGTCCTGTTTGACGGCGACCGGCGCGCGCATCGTCGCGGTGGAACCGGTCGAGGACATGCGGGGCCGGATCGACGCCGGGGCATCGGTACACGTCGTCGGGGGAACGGCCGAGACGATCCCGCTGCGGGACGGGTGCGCGGACGCGGTGGTCGCGGCCCAAGCGTTCCACTGGTTCGACGGTCCGCGCGCGCTGGCCGAGATGCACCGGATCCTCGTGCCCGGCGGCGGCCTGGGGTTGGTGTGGAACGCGAGGGATCGCTCGTCGGCCTGGGTCGCCGAGATGTCCGACATCGTCGACCAGTACGGGAACGCCATCCGCCGTCACGAGACCGAAGAATGGCGCGACGCGTTCGACGGTGCGACGGGCTTCTCGCCGCTCGAGATGACGCCCTTCCCGAACCCGCAGGAGGTCGACGAGGATCAGGTCCTGGATCGCGTCGCGTCCACGAGCTTCATCGCGATCCTGCCCGACGACGAGCGCAGCGGGGTCTTGGATCGTGTGCGCGCGCTGGTCCGCTCACACCCCGATACGCGCGGGCGCAAACGGTTCACCTTTGCGCACGAGACGAGGGTGTATACGGCGGTGAAGTTCTAAAGCTCGAACTGCATGCCCTCGTGCGCGAGCAGAGGGCCGGAGCCGTTGCCGTTCACGCCCCACAGCTCGCGGGCGCGCGCGACCAGCGCTTCGAGCTCGGGATCTGTGTGCAGCGGATCGTGGTGGAACATCACCAGCTGCTTCGCTTTCGACACGAGTCCGAACGTGACGACATGCTCGACGCTCGAATGTCCCCAGCCGACGCGCGCGTCGTACTCCTCGGGCGTGTACTGCGCGTCGTGGAACAGGACGTCGGCCTCCTCCGCGACCGAATGGCCGGAGATCCACTCCGGTTCCATCTCGTTCAGATCGACGCCGAGCGCCGGCTCGTGGTCGGGCAGGTACGCGAGCGACTTGCCGTTCTCGGTGATCCGGTAGCCGACCGTCGGCCCGCGGTGCGAGATCGGCTGCGCGCGGATCGTCGCCGTCCCGAGCTGGAACTCGCCGTCGGGAACGTCGTGGAACTGCGGGTGCGACGGGATGTCCGACAGGTGGACCGGGAACAGCGGCGGGGAAAGGTAGCGCGCGATGCGCTGCTCGAGCGAACGCAGCGGCGACGGCGGTCCCCACACGTGCAGCTCGACGTCCGGTCGCCACAGCGCCGAGAAGAATCCGAGTCCCTCGAGATGATCGAGATGAAGATGCGACAGCATCAGATGGATCGTCTTGTCGTGTTCCGGGTCGAGCGACAACCCGAAGGGACGGATGCCCGTACCGGCGTCGAGGACGATCAGCGTGTTGTCGTTCGTCCGGATCTCGACGCACGACGTGTTACCGCCGTACCGGATGGTCTCCGGTCCCGGCGAGGCAAGTGATCCCCTGCATCCCCAGACGCGCGCGCGCATCAGTTATCCGGCCCTCTTCTCCTCCCAGAAGATCGCGAGCGCACCGACGAACTCATCGGCGCGTGCGAACAGTGGGAACGCCGTAACGGCGATGTTTCGTTCCTCCCCGTCGAGGCCCTTGATCGTCATCGCCAGGTGTCCCGGCATGAGATCCCGCAGGGCCTTGTTGAGCGGCAGATGCTCGACGGGAATCGTCTGCCCCTCGCCGTCAGTGGGGGAGAAGATGGTTCCCCACTCCTTCGGTCCCAGAGGTCCGGTCTCGGCGAAGCTCCGCCCGAGGACACGTTCCGCCGGTTCGTTGAAGAAAGCCAGGGTGCCACCGGGGTCGACCACGAACATCGGGGTCGCCGAATTGGCCGCGAGCTCCCGGGCCAGGATGAGAACGAGGTTGCGTTGCTGGGCTTTCTCCATCAGACGAGCGAGCCTAGCGCGGCCGGAGTCCGGCAAACAAGGCATGACGTGGTGAGAAGGGTCGCAATCCTCCCCTTGCCCTGCCCCGGTGGCTCGGGGCATGATTCGGCCCCGCTGGGGTATATGCCTCGCGAAACGGACATCTATCTGAGGAGGGGGACCATGCGGCGTCGCACCCTTATCTCGACATCGATCGTGGCGGCGGCCCTACTCGCGGTCCTCGCGCTGCCCGCCGGCGCGGCCGGTGCGCTGACGCTGAAGCCGGCTGACGTGGCTTGGAAGAAGATCGCTCAGCCGGCCCTGCCCTCGTGGGCGACCTGGGATCTGCATCGGAAGGTTGTCGCCGCCGGGCCGAAGGGTCTCGCGATCCCGACCTCGACCGACGTCCCCGCCTCGTCGCTGGCGTTCCTCGGCATCCGTCCGGGGCAACTCCTGGTTCTCTTCAGCGCCGACGGCACGACCATCAGCCTCTGCACATCGAACTTCATCTTCTCGAACGGCTCGCAGTTCTTCGTCGGGATGGCCGGGCATTGCGGCCTGCCCGGTGACGACGTCGACATGCTGTTCCTCCCCGGCGGTCTCGTGAACATCGGCAAGGTCGTCATGAGCACCGGCGACGCGGGGGTCGGGAACGACTTCGGTCTCATCTCGATTGACCCGTCGCTGAACCAGTGGGTCAGCCCTTCGATGGCGTATTGGGGCGGGCCGACCGGCGCCTACGCTGGAACCGGTCCGGCCGTCGTCGAGCACGCCGGCTGGGGTGCCGTGATCGGTACCGGCGGCACGCCGCGCGTCGGTCTCGGCATTACCTGGACCAACCGCGAGTGGCGGTTCGAAGGCTTGATCACACCGGGCGACTCCGGCAGCGCGGCGAACGTTCTCGGCGGTCTCGCCGCCGGGAACATCACGCACATCACCGTTGACCTGACGATCGCGGCCGGAACGTCGATCCAGAAGATCCTGCAACTGGCCGGCGGGTATCAGCTCCAGACATGCAGCCAGGCCATCCCGTGGCCGCTGCCGGGCTGTCCCTAAAGGGCTTGGAAGACCTGGAGGGCGCCTGCGAGGCGCCCTCCGTCTTTCTCTCAGCGCAGGAGCTTGATCGGCGTGATGCTGCTGCCGACGATCGGCGCAGGGTCGGTCCCGAGCACTTCGGAGACGACGCTGCCGTAGAGCGTCTCCATGTTGATCGACGGCTTGAGATTGCCGTTGGTCAGGTCGCTCAGGTCCGGCCGGGCGCCGTGCATCACCCCGCCGCGCACCCCGGGCCCGGCGATCAGGAACGGCAGCGACGTGCCGTGGTCCGTGCCGTTGCTGGCGTTCTCGCCGACGCGGCGGCCAAAGTCGGTGAACGTCATCACCGTCACGCGGTCGGCGATGCCGAGCGACCGCGCGGCCGTGAAGAAGTCGCCGATCGCGGTGTCGACCTTCGCCAGCTGTGCCGCTTGCTGGCCGCGTTGCGTGGTGTGCGTGTCGAAGCCGCCGAACGTGATGAAGCCGATCTCGGTCCCGACGTTGGCGGCCATCATCGCCGCAACGGTCTGCGCCGGCGTCAGCGCGCCCTTAGCCGTCTTGGCGACCTCCGAGACGGCGCCGATCGCGTCGACCATGTTGTCCTGCGCGGCGAGGATCCTCGATCGCATCGAGCCGTCGTCGGCGGCGCCGTCGGCGAACCCGAGGAACGCCGCGCGCCGCATCGCCGCGTCGCCGTAGCCCGCGTCGGCGAAGGTGAAGTCCGAGAACGAGTTGAGCGACACGCCGCCGGCGCCCTCGCCGACCAGCGTGCGCGGC
>JBASRP010000296.1:0-10409 GCA_049273905.1 Actinomycetota bacterium | reverse complement strand
GTCGGCGCCTTCGGACGGCTCGACGCTGGCGCGAGAATCGGCCACCACGGCGGCCCGGAGGTGGGGCGCCGCGGGCGCGTTCCTTTTTGCCGTTTCGCTTGGGCTGGCCCTTCGCGTGTTCGTCGTCGCTGCGGGGCGCGGATTCCTCTAGCCCAACGCGGGGTACAACCCTCTCGCACTGATGAACGATGGCGAAACCTCGAGCGAAGACCCCGGCTAGATCGGAGTCACGGCGCGAACGACTCCGCGCCTGGCTCGTCGGACGCACGCCGGCGGAACGACGCTGGCCCAAGAGAGTGCTGCGGGCGACGATCTTGGCCGTGCCCTCAGGCTTCCTGCTGATGGCCGTTCTGTTCGGCGTCGCCTACGCGTTGGTCGACATCCCCGACCCGTCCGAGATCTCCCTTTCCCACTCGACCGTCATCGTCGATCGCGCCGGCCGGCCGATCGCGCGGCTTCACGCGGAGGCGGATCGCGTCGACGTACCGCTCGCCGAGATACCCAAGCTCGTCCAGCAGTCTGTGATCGCTGCGGAGGACCACAACTTCTACAAGCACGGCGGCGTCTCGATCCCCTCGATGGTCCGGGCCGCCTTCGTCAACGTCACCGGCCTCGGGGTTCGCCAGGGCGGCAGCACGATCACGCAGCAGTACGTGAAGAACGCGTACGTCGGGAACGAGCGAACCCTCTGGCGCAAGGTCAAGGAAGCCGTGGTTGCGATCAAGATCGAGCGTCAGCGATCGAAGGACGAGATCCTCACCGACTACCTGAACACGATCTACTTCGGGCGCGGCGCGTACGGGATCGAAGCGGCGGCCCAGACGTACTTCCGGAACCACGCGAAGGACCTCACGCTCGAGGAAGCGGCGCTTCTGGCGGGGATCATCCGCGCGCCGGAGTTCTACGACCCGGTGCGTGAGGCGGCGTACGCGCGGGCGAAGGCGCGGCGCGACAGAGTGCTCGATCAGATGGCGGAGCTGGGATTCATCGATCGCACCAAGGCCGAGGCGGCGAAGGCGAAGAAGGTCGAGGTGCGTCGCGGGACCACGGCCGCGTCGGGCGCCCTCGTCGCCCCGCACTTCGTCGAAGACATCCGCCGCAAGCTCGTCGCGCAATACGGCGGGTCGCGCGTGTACAGCGGCGGCATGAAGGTCCACACGACGCTCGATCTCCGGCTGCAGAGGTTCGCGGAGGCGGCCGTGCGCGGCGTCCTGAACGAGTCGTCCGATCCCGAAGCGGCGCTCGTCGCGATCGACCCCGAGACCGGAGGCGTCCTCGCGATGGTCGGAGGGCGCCGGTACTCGGAGCGCCAGTTCAACCTCGCCTCTCAAGGCCGGCGACAGGCGGGCAGCGCGTTCAAGCCGTTCGTTCTCGGCGCCGCGCTGGACGACGGCATCTCGATCCGATCGCGCTTCAAGGCGCCGGCCAAGATCAAGCTGGAGACCGGCTTCGAACCGTGGGAGGTCGAGAACTACGACAAGAAGGATTACGGAACCATCGACTTGCTGAAGGCCACCGAGTTCAGCGTGAACACCGTCTACGCACAGCTCATCCTCAAGGTCGGTCCGAAGCTGGCCGCCGGCATCGCGGAACAAGCCGGGATCACGTCGAAGCTCAGTGCGGTTCCTTCATTGACGCTGGGGACCTCTCCGGTTTCGCCGGTCGAGATGGCCGGGGCGTACGCCGACTTCGCGAACGGCGGGATGCACGCCGCGCCGTACACGATCACGAGCATCGACGACGGGGACGGCAACGAGATCTTCAAGGCCGAGGTGAAGCCCGTCCGCGCGCTCGACGAGCCGGTCGCGAACACCGTCGCGTACGCGCTGCAGCGGGTCGTCAAGGAAGGCACCGGTACCCGCGCGCAGCTCGGAAGCCGTCCGGTCGGCGGAAAGACGGGGACGACCGAGAATCACATCGACGCGTGGTTCGTCGGCTTCACGAAGCAGATCTCGACCGCGGTGTGGATGGGGTTCCCGGAAGGAAAGAAGACCATGGAACATGTCCGCGGGATCGCCGTGACCGGCGGTTCCTTCCCGGCCCAGATCTGGAAGGCGTTCATGGAGAAGGCCGTGGAAGGGATGCCGCAGGAGGGCTTCGGCAAACCGAGCTTCGCCGGGGAGGAGCTCAACGCCTCGCCGACCGCGACGCCGTCGCCCAGCCCCACGCCGAGCACGACCGTCGTACCATCTCCCTCGCTGACACCGTCGATTAGCCCGGAGCCGAAGCCATCGCCGACCAAGAGCAAGACGCCGAGTCCGTCCCCGGCGGCAACGGGCCCCCCTCCGTAGGACCGTCGCCACGCCGGCAGGTGATCGCGCTCGCCCTCGTCGTGGCGAGCGCCGTGGGACTCGCCGCCGGGTACGCGCTGAAAGCGCAGTGCAACACGCCGCGGGTCTGGGACGGCTACCAGTTCCGGCACTCCTGCTACAACGACGTGCTGCCGCTGTACGCGGCGCGGGGCCTGGAGGCGCGTCGGTTCCCTTACATCCACTCCACGGCGGAGACGCGCGCGGCGCAGCAGGACCTCGAGTACCCGGTCGGGACGGGCTTATACGTGGGGAACGTCGCGATGACGACGACGACGCCCAATGGTTTCTTCAACGCCAACGCGGTCGGTCTCGCGTTGATGGGGATCGCCACGACGCTGGTTCTCGCCGCGATGGCGCTCGATCACCGCCGCGTGCTTCTGTTCGCGATCGGCCCGGCCGTGATCCTGTACGCGTTCCACAACTGGGATCTGCTCGCCGTCGGCCTGACGGCGTTCGCGTTATACGCGTTCTGGCGTGAGGCCGAACCGTGGGCCGGTTTCCTGTTGGGACTCGGTGCCGCGACGAAGCTCTACCCGGCGTTCCTGTTGCCGGCGCTCCTGCTCGCGGTCTGGAAGAACCGGCGGCGCATCCCGTGGGAGATGGGTGCCTCGTTCGTGCTCGGCGTCGCGGTGCTGAACGTTCCGATCATGCTCGCCAACTTCGAGGGGTGGAAGTACCCGTGGGACTTCCAGGGCATGCGAACGGCGAACTTCGAGACGTCGTGGTTCATGCTCTACCGGCACGTTTCGCCGGAGCACAGCCGGTGGTTCTTCGACGCGTCGGTCGTCAATCTGCTGTCGGGAGGTCTGTTCGTCGCCGGAGCCGCGGTTCTCCTCGCGCTCGAGGCGCGGCGCCGGGTGGTGCGGCCGTATGCGCTCGGCTTCGCGTTGCTCGCGTGGTTCCTGGTCACGGCGAAGGTCTTCTCACCCCAGTATGCGTTGTGGTTGCTGCCGTTCTTCGCGCTCCTGCGGATGCCGTGGTGGAGCTACGTCGCGTTCGCGGTGACCGATGCGGCGGTGTGGTTCGCCGTGAGTGGGTACTTCCTCGGAGGAGACACCGACTGGCGGCTCGGGATCCTCGAGGTCACCGTCTGGGCGCGCTACGCCGCGCTGTTGACGCTCATCGTTCTGAGCCGCCGCGTCGATGAGTTGGTCCGCGATCCCGAGCCCGCCCTCGAAGCGGCTCCGGTACCATTGAACGCGTGAGCGAACAGCAGAAGCCACACCCGCGGCAGATGATCAAATACAGCTTTTACCGCGCCGTTCCGGCGTGGCGCGCACTGCCTGACGAGGAACGCGCGGCGGCGCGGAAGGAGCTGGCGGAGCTCCTCGACGAGTGGCGCGAGCGCCTGCCGATGGTGCGGGCGTACTCGACAGTCGGGATGCGTGGCGACGCCGACGTGCTGATCTGGTCGGCGGCGAAGACGCTCGAGGAGATCCGCGATCTCGAGACGGCGATCCGGCGGTCGGCGCTCGGTGCGCATCTCGAGACGCCGCACTCGTTCCTCGCGATGACGAAACGGTCCCAGTACGAGGATCGGCTCGACCCGTCGAGCCGCGAGAAGCTGAAGGTGAAGCCGGGCCGGGCGAAGTACCTCTTCATCTATCCGTTCGTGAAGACGCGCGCGTGGTACGCGCTGGCCTTCGAGGAACGGCAGAAGATGATGGACGCGCACATCGAGATCGGGCACCGCTACCCGACGGTGAAGCTCAACACCACGTACTCGTTCGGCCTCGACGATCAGGAGTTCGTCGTCGCGTTCGAGACCGACGTGCCCGAGGACTTCCTCGATCTCGTGATGGAGCTGCGCGAGACGCGTTCGTCGGAGTTCACGCTCCGCGACACGCCGATCTTCACGTGCATCGCCGGCGAGCCGCTCGCCGTTCTCGAGACGCTCGGCTAACGCTTCGCCCGTTCCTCGGCCATCGCCGCGAGGTTGCGCATCGCCTTCTTGTTGAGCGCCTTCACCATCATGCGCCCGACGCTCCCTAGGACCGGGGTGAGCATCATCTTCATGGGTCCCATCGCGGTCGCTCGCGTCACGGTCTGACGGTACGTGACACGCGAGCCCGCCCCGTCCGGAGCGATGTCGTAGCGATTCACGACGGTCCAGTCTCCTTCGCCGCCTTTGCGGAATGCCGCGTGCGCTTCGGTGGTGAACTCGAACCTCGTCGGGCGCGTCGCCTCGTGCACGACGGAGCGGTCGGTGAACGTTCCGTCGGGCGCCATGCCGGTGCTGGTCCACTCCGTCCCCTTCACGGCAGGACCCGTTCCGATCTGAAGCCCGGTCAGATGGAACTTCTTGTTGCCCTTGGACCCGCCCCACTCGAGGTGACTGCCGACGTCGGCGAGCTGATCGAAGACTGCCTCGGGCGGAGCCGCGGTACGGAAGGACATCTCGAACGGGATCTCGCGACCGGCCGGCAACGCGTCTGACGAGGCCATAACACCCACCTCCTGATGTAGAAGAACCGTTCTCCGGAGCGGCGGAACGTTACCAAGTCGCTAGGGCTGCACCGGGCGCTCGGGCACCCGGAGGGTGAACCGCGAGTCGTACTCGCTCTCGAGCGAGAGGGAGTCGTTCACGACCCCGCTGTCGACGTCGACGATGAGGCCCTCTTCGCCTGGGTAGAGCTCGGCGAGCCACTTCGGGGCCACGATCGCGACGCCGTCGATCACTCCGACGGGTTGCGCGTCGGGCTCCGGCAGGTAGTTGTCGTACAGGAACGGCGACGTCGAGTCGCAGCAGCCTGTCCCGAGCACCATGATCAGGTTCTCGCGACCTGCGGCGCGGACGCGCCGCACCATATCCTCGGCCGGGCCCGTCACGCTCACATTCATGACCGAGAAATCGTAGCATCGGCGGCGTCGTGAGGAAGAGTCCCGTGCTTTTCGCGACGCTCGCCGTGGTGCTGATCGGCGCGGCGGGCGCTTCTGGTGTGTTCCTCGTCGGGTCGAAGCAGCGGCGCGCCGACCGGAAGGCGTACCTCGCGTACGAGCGAGCCGTGCTCGTTCCGATCGATGCGGTGTGGGGCGTCGTCGAGGAGATGCGCTCCGGCGCGCGCGACGATCTCACGGTCCAGGTTTGGCGGGGAGCCCTCGCTCAGGCGCGATCCATGATCGCGAACCTCGACCCGCCGTCGTTCTTGCGCGATGTCGAGGAGCGTTGGACGCGCGCGCTCGACGCCTACGACGCCGCCGCCCAGCAGGGCGGCCCCGACGCGCTGCGACGAGCCGACGGCCTCTTCGAGGATGCGGCGCGCGTCATGCAGTTCCATCGCCACCGGCTCGGCCTCGGCCCGACGACGAAACTCCCCGATCCCGCGGTGCGTCGCTGACGGCGCCCAGGCCGGGAAGCCACGCAAGCAGGTCTTTCGCCGGTCCCGGGCGAATCTCCACGCCCGATGAGGTCCAAGTCCACGTTCCTGATCGCCGTTGCCGGCACATTGCTGGTCCTGTCCTGGGGCGCCCAAGCCCAGGAAGGCTTGAGCGCGCTGCCCGCGCCGGCGGACCCGGAGAGCTGGACGTTGCCCCAGTGGATGACCTGGAGCGATTACCGGCCGGTCCCCGGCATCAACTGGAACGATGCCGATCGTCAGCCGGTCAAGAAGCTGCGGTCGGCTTTCATCCTGGGGGACTTCAGCGACCGCGACTTCGTCGCGACCATGAAGAAAGGCTCCGACATCTTCGGTCTGGGCGGCCGGTTCAACCCGATCGGCGCCGGGTCGATCCCGCGCGACGACGTCGGTGACTTCTACGCCGACCTCCACGTCCGCAAGCCGCAGGCGCTGAACCACTTCCACACGGTCAACGAGTACTGGCTCGAGGACTCGTTCGGCGTCATCGGCGTGGACGCGATGCCGTTCGGTCCGTACCGCATGACGGGCAAGGAGCACGAGTACGGCCTCGGCGGGGGTGACGCCGGTGGCGCCGGCGACGCGTGCCCGGCCGGCGACAGTTGCGGCCAGGATTTCGATACCGAGCTGATCCAAGCGTCGCTGGCCGACGTCACCACCGGCATCGCCACCAACGGCGAGGACTACGACTTCCGCTTCCTGCTGCACGCCGGCTACGACGAGTCCGGTGTGTGGGCCGAGTTCGGCCCGATGATGTTCCCCAACAAGAACGTGGTCGCGAACGTCCTCGGAAATCCGGATGGGGGCAAACCCAACTGGGCCGGGACGCGCTACGTCGACTGGACGTCTTTCGCCGCGGCCGAGGGGATCTGGTCGCACGCGCTCCCCGGCATCACGTCGACGCAGGGCGAAAACGACGGCGCGGCGGTCTTCGCGCACGAGCTGTCGCACATCTTCGGCGTGCTCGACAACTACAACAACCCCTACGGAACGCCGGTGCGTCGCGCGTACACCGGTCCCTGGGAGATGCTCTCGCGCGGGAGCTTCAACGGCCCGGGTGGCATCCACGCGCGCTGGCAGATCCCGCCGACGCTGGGCGCGACGATGGGGTCGCACCACATGCTGCGCAACAAGATGCGTCTGGGTTTCATCAAGCCGAACGAGGTCCTCGTGCAGCCGAAAGCGACTCTCAGCACAACGGGCCCGGTCTTCGCGACGATCTATCCGCGCGCCTACCCGATGGCGCCGGTCACCGGCGACACCGGCCTGCACGGGATCCACCTGCTTTTGCCCCAGGACCAGTCGCCGGCGTGCGAGATCGAGACCACGTACGACTGCGACGGCGGCGGCTACACCAGTTACACGGTCGAGGTCGTCGATCGCATCGGCTTCGATTCCTTCACGCCCGACCACGGGGTGCTGATCGCCAAGAACATCGACGTCGTCGACGCCAACGCGCCGTTCGAGTGGGCGATCGACGCGCACCCGCTGGACATCAACAAGCGGACCGCGCCGCCCCCCAACGCAGGTCGCCCGATCTACGACTACATCAAGCCGACGGCCGCACCGGCCGTCCTCGGACTGCCGGCCGCCGGCAAGCGCGTCCCCATCACTCTCGGCGATCCGCGCCAGCTCGCCGACGCCCTCTTCCACGCGGGTACCGGGAACGGCGTCGTGTCGGAGTACGTCGATGAGCCGAACGGGCTGCACTTCTACGTCCTTCGTAACGAGGTGGACGACCGCGGCGTCCGCACCTACCGCGTCGCCGTGCGTTCTCTCGCCGGAAGCGGGCCCGGGGCGCGCGGCCTAGCCCTCGGTAGCTCTGCCGGCGCTGCCGCCCAACGGGGCCGCGTCGCCGTCGCGCACTTCACGATCAAGAACACCGGGACCGTCACCGATCTCGTCCGTCTGAACGCGACCGACGACCGGGGCTGGACGACACAATTGCAAGATCGAGTGATCGAGCTGGCCGCCGGCAAGACCGCCGAGATCCCGATCTACGTCGCCGTGCCCGCCGACGCCGCCGCCGTCAGCAACCTCCGGTTCACGGCTTCCTCAGAGACCGATGAGACCGCGGTCGTGAATGCGCAGGCGACCGTGAAGGCGCTCGGTCCGGCCGCGGTCAGAGGCACCAAGCAGACCCGCAAGCCGTCGCTCCCCGCCACCGGGGTCGACACCCCGTGGCTCGTTGGGATCCTGGCGCTGGCCCTGGCTGCGATCCTCAACCGGGCGCGCCGCCGGCCTGCGCGCGGCTAGATCCGGAAGGAACCGCTCCGCTCGACGGCGAAGCCGTCCCCGATGTCCCGGACGAAGCTCCTCCCGGCGCTCCTCCTCATCGCGGTCGCGGCGGTGTCTCCCGCGGCCCGAGGTGCGTGCTCGCCGGACGCAGGGCCCGATCCGTCGGTCACGGCGCCGGGCAGGTCCATCCCGGGCTTCCCCGATCGCCGGGCGCGCACCGTCGAGATCAACCGCTACGTCCGCCTCGTCGACCACCAGAGCGCGCGCGTCGTCTCCGGCACGTTCGCAACGTCGTGGGGTGGAACGGACCTCAGCTACGCGCTGGTCTCCACCGAGCGCAACCTCCGCGCCGTTGAGCGGATCGCGGGGGAGCAGAAGCGGTTGCGCGATCCTCGCGTGACGAGCGCCTCTGCGGCGGAGAGGATCGCATCGCGGCTCCCGGCCATCGTCTGGTACGCAGGCAACGTGCACGGGAACGAAACGTCGGGCGCCGACGCCGCGCTCCAGATCCTCTACGAGCTGGCCGCCGGGCGTACCTGTCTCGTCGAGCAGGTGTTGAGCAACTTGGTCGTCGGGATCATCCCGACACAGAACCCCGACGGCCGCGACAACGCTCTGCGTGAGAACGGCTACGGGTTCGACATGAACCGCGACTGGTTCGCCGAGACGCAACCCGAGACCGCGGGCAAGCTCGATCTCCTCCGGCGCTATCCACCGCTGCTCTTCATCGACGCGCACGAGCAAGGATCCAGCGATTTCTTCTTCCCGCCGAACGCTGACCCGATCCATCACGAGATCAGCCCCCAATCGCTGCACTGGATCAACGACCTCTACGCCCCCGCGCTTGCTGCGGCGTTCGACGAGCGCCGGATGAGCGATCCGACGCAGTGGGACTACTTCAACTACGACATCTACGACCTTTTCTACATGGGGTACGGCGACACGGTTCCCACCACCGCGTTCACCGCCGCGGGGATGACCTTCGAGAAGGGCACGGCCGACACCGAACGCCAGCGGATGACCGAACAGTTCGTCGCCGGATGGACGACGCTCCGGACCGCCGCAGAGCACCGCGCGTCGATCTTGCGCGACTATTACCGCGCGCACGCGACGGCCGTCGGTGAAGGTCGCGGCGGACGCCTCGAGCCCAACCAGATCATCCAGCCGGAGAACACGCTGCAGCGGCGCGTGCCGTCCATCGGCATCCGTCACTACTTCCTCGAAACGTCGGCAGGAGCGACCGAGGCCGCGAAACTCGTCGCCCGCTTGATGCGCATGGGCGTGGAGGTGTACCGGCTCGATCGGGACCTCAGGGTTCCCGACCTCCGGCGGATGGGGCGCCGCCCGGCGTCTGCTCGCGTCCCCGCCGGCTCCTACTGGATCCCCATGACCCAGCCGCAGAAGCGCTGGATCCAAGCCTTGCTGGGCGAGGACTCATATGTCCCCTTCCCCTATTTCTACGACGTCACCTCCTGGTCGAACCCGCTCCTGATGAACGTCTCCGCGGGTGCGTCCGGCGCCCGGATGTCTCCCCACGCGACGCTCCTGCGTGATCCAACGCGCGGCGAGGTCGTCAACGCGGATGGGGCGCCGTACTTCTGGTTCGAAGGGAGCTCGGGATCAGATGTCGCGGCGGCGCTCGCGCTCGCGCGGCAGGGCCGCGACGTACGCCGCTTAGCGCAGGCAACCGAAGCGAACGGCGTCACGCTCCCGCGCGGCTCGTTCGTGGTTCTGGATGTCGCCCTTCAACCGTTGAGCGAGATCGCCGAACGATTCGGCGTTCTCATGCACGGTGGCCTTGGGGCGCCGCCGGCGGGTCGGCGGATCCGCCTGCCGAAGATCGCCCTCTACGCGCCGATCACCCAACTCCCCGTGGGGCTGACCGTCGACGAGTCGTTCGGTCACATGCGGTATCTGCTCGAGCAAGCGTGGGGTTTGCCGATCGGCGTGTTGAACGGCATCCAGCTGGCGAGCGGCGCGCTGTCGTCCGGCGGGTACGACATCTTGATCGTTCCCGGCGTCGGAACCACGGAGCTCAGCCTGGCTCGCTCGCAGATCCGCTCCTGGATCGAAGGCGGCGGCATGTACATCGGGACGGCCCGCCCCGGCGGGACCGGCGGCACGCCGTTCGCGGTCTCCAGTGGCTTCACGAGCGCGGGGCTGGTTCAGAACGGTGGTCTCGTCGTTCCGGGATCGCAGTTCCGCGTGCAGCTCGATGCAGCGAGCCCGCTCACACTCGGCGCGCCGCGGTTCGCGTATTGGTACCAGCTCGGGGAGGACGCCCTCTCCCCCACCACGACCGGTCGCACGGCGGCCGGCTACCCATCCACGACCCCTGATTTCTGGATCTCGGGCTACACCGAAGGCGCCGATGCCTTGCGAGGCACCGCGGGATTGGTCGAGGAAACGCTGGGGTCGGGGCGGGTCGTCCTCTTCTCAGGAGAGCCGAACTTCCGCGCGTTCACCGATGGCACCGCTTTCCTGCTAGCGAACGCACTCGTCT
>JBASRP010000293.1:0-1852 GCA_049273905.1 Actinomycetota bacterium | reverse complement strand
CCGGTGAATTGAGCGAAAGAACATTTCCAGCCAGCGAGGAAACTGAATCCCTCGTCGACTTCGAGAGGCGCCGGAAAGACCTGGTCGCCGTCTCCGCCAATCCCCCAGCGGTACATCCCCAAGTGAGGCCGCGCTTTGAGGCGGGCCAGTCTGATCGGGGACGCTTGCGGGCTGGTAATCTGAAAGTCATCACGGAGCGTTGTTATAACCTGCTGCTGATGTACGTTCGAAGCAGCGGGCGCTGACCGGCCCGCGATCACAACACCCACCTGATTGAGAAAGCGGCCCTCGTCCTGAACAGTAAACTCCTCTCCGATGCCCCAATAGGTAATGCTGAGGTCGTGCAGCCCGGCTTCCAATGTCAAATCGAGTTGGGTCGTCAGGTAATGGAAGATGGACGCCCGATCCTCGTCCTGATAGACCAAGTGCTGACCGATTACCAACTCACTATTAAGGTTGGCCGCCATAGGCGTTCTAATCTCCGCTCGATCTTCTGACCCGTCCGGCCGCACGGGGTCAAGCGAGGAGCTTGTCCTCTTTGGACGAAATCCTGTACAGCATATTCATCTGCTCGTGATATTCCACGTCATTTATTTCTCCGAGAATCCATCGCTCGTAAATCTCGTCAGCCTGCGATTGCTTATCCGCACGTTCCTGCTGCATGCGCTGCTGCATTAATTCGGACTTCTGGGCGGTGATGCAGGGTTCGTCAATGTCCCCCAGATCGCGATACAACTGTGCGGTCGCGCTATTGCAGGCGACCGCCAGGGTCATCGAAGCCGACACAGGGATCATCTGCAGTCCTACATAACTGATTTCCTCACGGTATAAGCACGCCGGTGATTCCGGTATGGAACGGTCTGTGTATGCTGCGTTCAGGAAAATCTTCCAGGGCCAAGAAAGGCCGCTCGACGGCTGCAACGAGTGCGGCGGCCATTTCTTCGTTTCGAACGAGAAAAACCCCTCGTCGGACAAACCGAGGGCATTGACCGCCTCGAAGATCCTCTTGCCCATCTCGAGAATTGCACGACCGTAGATCTCCGGATCCATCGACCCGGCCGAGAAGTCGAGCGAGATAGTACCGTCGCTGACCATCCGGACGATGATGGTTTGAAAACTCGCGAGCGGGATCTCGAGCCAGCTAAACTTGATTCCGATCTCAAACTGCCTGCGCGTAAAGGACCAGACCTTGCTCAAGTCGGTGGTGGCGACGGCCTGCCAGGGCGGGCCTTGGAACTGGGCGTCACCACAAATGAGCACGCCAAAGGCTGGGTTGGTAATCACAACATCACCGGCGGCCTGCGCTCCGACGAAGGCTGCAAACAGGCTGTTGCCGGTGGAAACGGAAAAATGGAAGGGGACGCCGAAATGAATTCTCTTCGGGAATTTCACCTCTCCATCCTCGCCGAGTTGGAGGGTGTTCTCGCCGACGACGGGTTGCACCACCACGTTATCCAGGTGCATCGGCTTCAGAGTAGGGTTCTGCACGCGATAGGCGGCTTGGATGGCTTCGATGATTCGAGCGCGCTGGTACGATGAAATATCGAGGACTGCGGAGCCCTCGAGCGAGGCGCCAACGACGCTCAGAAGCCATTTTCCTTTTCGGACCAGGAACGGCTGGCCAATCCCCCAGTAAGTGACCTTGAACTCTTCGAGCGTATCCCCGAGGATGGTCTCGACATCGGTCGGGATATAGTAAAAGAGGGTGTCGTCGTCGCTGTCCTGGTAAGCCACGACTCCATCTATGGCCGTACCGCCGCTAAGCAGGGCTGTCATAATCGCTCTACATCGACATGCAAAGTGACGTGCGGCATCGGCCGTTTCGTTTTCCTGGGTACGCACGCTTCAAGCG
>JBASRP010000288.1:0-9740 GCA_049273905.1 Actinomycetota bacterium | reverse complement strand
CCCCGAGCGGGTCGGCGTCGACGTTACCGTCGCCGTCGCCATCGCCCTCGGGCTCATCACCCACGGCGAAGCCGACGGCGACCCGGACGCCCAAGCCGACCCCCAAGCCGACCACAGCACCGAAGACGAGCGCGCCGGCACCGAGCTTCAGCATCTCGCGCGTCGATATCCGCCTCAGCCGGTTCGCGAGCGGGCTTAGCCGTCCGCTCTACATCACGCACGCGGGCGACGGGTCCGGCTTGTTGTACGTCGTCGAGCAAGGCGGACAAATCCTCGTCTACAACAGTTCCGGGAGCCGCGTGTCGACGTTCCTCAACATCTCTGGATCGGTGAGCGGCGGGAACGAGCAAGGGTTGCTCGGACTCGCGTTCCATCCGAACTTCGAGAGCAACAAACGGTTCTTCGTGAACTACACCGACACCGCCGGCGACACGATCATCGCCGAGTACCACGCGACCTCGACGCGCACGGCCGATCCCACCTCGCGGCGCGTCATCTTGAAGATCGATCAACCGTACGCCAACCACAACGGCGGCATGCTCGCGTTCGGGTCCGACCGGTACCTGTACATCTCCACGGGAGACGGCGGCTCGGGTGGTGACCCCCAGAACCGCGCACAGAACCTCGGGTCGCTGCTCGGCAAGATCCTCCGCATCAACGTGAACAGCGGCTCGCCGTACTCGTCGCCGTCGACGAACCCATTCGTGAACCGCTCGGGCGCGCGCGACGAGATCTGGCACTACGGCCTGCGCAACCCGTGGCGGTTCAGCTTCGATCGCTCGACGCGCGCGATGTTCATCGGCGACGTCGGACAGAACCTCTGGGAAGAGATCGACGTCACGCGGTCGAGCGGACGCAACTTCGGGTGGAAGCAGATGGAGGGTTTCCACTGCTACGTCAGCAACTGCAATCGCAGTGGGAAGACCCTCCCGATCGCGGAATACAGCCACGACTTCGGGTGCTCCGTCACCGGGGGATACGTGTACCGCGGCCGCACCTACGCCAGCCTGCGCGGTGCCTACTTCTACGGGGACAACTGCAGCGGCCGCATCTGGGCGCTCGACGCCGCCGCCGCGCTGCGAGGCACCCGCCGCGTGCGCCAGGTGATGGACAGCGCGCTGTCGATCTCGTCGTTCGGCGAGAACGAGAGCGGCGAGCTCTTCGTGGTCGATCTCAACGGCGCGGTCTACCGGGTCCGGGCGGCCTAGCCGCCGCCGAGACCCGGCGCGACGATCCCGCCGCGCGTCATCTTCTCGAGGTCGAGAGCCTCGTCCAGCTCCTTCTCGCCGATCCCGGCCCTCTCGAGGGCGACCTCGCGGATCGTGCGGCCGGTGCGGTAGGCCTCCTTCGAGATCTCCGCGCTGAGGTCGTAGCCGATCGCCGGAACGAGCGCCGTCACGATCGGGAACGACTGCTCGACGAGAGCGCGGCAGCGCTCCTCGTCCGCGTCGAGGCCGGCGACGCAGCTGTCGGCGAACAGACGGCACGCGCTCGCGAGCAGCGTGATCGACTCGAGGAGGTTCCGGGCGATCACCGGCATGAAGACGTTGAGCTCGAACGCGCCGGACATGCCGCACACGGCGATCGCGGCGTCGTTCCCGATCACCTGAGCGGCGACCTGCGTGACGACCTCGGGGATCACGGGGTTGACCTTGCCCGGCATGATCGACGAGCCCGGCTGCAGCTCCGGCAACTTCAGCTCGCCGAGACCGGCGCGCGGACCCGATCCCATCCACCGGACGTCGTTGGCGATCTTCATCAACGACACCGCCAGCGTCCGTAGAGCGGCCGACATGTGCACGCACGCGTCCTTCGATCCCTGCGCTTCGAAGTGATCGGCAGCCTCCGAGAGATCGAGGTCCGTCCGCTCGCCGATCAGCGCAACGGCGCGCGGCGGGAATGCGGGATCGGCGTTGAGCCCGGTCCCGACGGCGGTTCCGCCGAGCGCCAGCTGGTGCAGGCTCGTCGTCGCCCACAGCACGCGCTCGTGCGCGTTGGCGATCTGCATCGCGTATCCGCCCACCTCTTGTCCGAGCGTGATCGGGGTGGCGTCCATCAGGTGCGTGCGGCCGACCTTCAAGACGCCGGCGAACTCCTCCGCCTTCGCGCGCAGCGCGTCGCGCAGCCGCGAGACGGCCGGCTCGAGGTCGTCCCGGATCGCCAGCAGCGCGGACAGGTGGATCGCGGAGGGGATCACGTCGTTCGACGACTGGCCGTTGTTGACGTGGTCGTTCGGATGAACGGCCTTCGAGCCGCGCTTCTCGCCGAGGATCTCGTCGGCGCGGTTCGCGATCACCTCGTTGGCGTTCATGTTGGTCGAGGTGCCCGACCCCGTCTGGAAGATGTCGAGCGGGAAGTGGTCGTCGAGCTTCCCGCCGATCACCTCCTCGGCCGCGGCACGGATCGCCTCCGCGCGTTTGGCGTCGACGAAACCAAGCTCCTCGTTGGCCTTCGCCGCCGCCCACTTGATCGTCCCCAGCGCCTCGATGAACCGCCGCGGGAAGCGCTGTCCCGACACGGGGAAGTTCTCCACCGCGCGCTGCGTCTGCGCGCCCCAGTACGCGCCCGCCGGAACGCGCACCTCGCCCATCGAATCCTTCTCGATCCTGAAATCGCTCACGATGACCTCCCCGATCCGCGAAACCCGCTCATGCTAATCGCTGCGCTTCGCGCGCCCGAATCGGTTGAACGGGTCCGGAGGGCTGGATAGAGTCGCCCGCATGTCCGACTTTGCTTGGCAGCCGACGCCCGCGTACATCGAGCACGCCAATGTGACGCGCCTCATGCGCGCGCACGGCATCGACGACTACTGGGATCTCGTGAAGAGGTCCCAGGACGACATCGCCTGGTTCTGGGAAGCGGTCGTGGACGATCTGGGGATCGAGTTCTTCACGCCCTACCGCTCGGTCGTCGAGAGCCCGAACGGCATCGCGTGGTCGATCTGGTTCGCCGGTGGAACGATCAACGCCGCGCACAACTGCGTCGACAAGCACGCGGCCGCACAGCCGGACAAGACGGCGCTGGTGTGGGAGAGCGAGGACGGCGAGGTCCGCCGCCTCACCTACGCCGAGATGCGCGAGGCGGTCGACCGGCTGGCCGGCGGGCTCGCTTCTCTCGGCATCGGGGCGGGTGACGCGGTCGGCGTCTACATGCCGATGATCCCCGAGAACCCGGTCGCGCTGTACGCGCTCGCGAAGCTCGGCGCGATCTCGCTCCCGATCTTCTCCGGCTTCGCCGGGCCCTCGGTCGCGGCACGACTCCAGGACGCGGACGCGAAAGCGATCATCACCGCCGACGGCTTCTACCGGCGCGGACAGATCGTGCCGATGAAGGAGACGGCCGACGAAGCGGTCGCGATGTCGCCGACCGTGCAGCACGTCGTGGTCGTGCGCCGGTTCGGGCGCGATATCCCCTGGGACGATGCGCGCGATCACGACTACGGCGCACTCGTCGCCGACCAAAGCCCGACGCGCGAACCCGAGCAGCTCGACGCAGAGCACCCACTGCTCATCGCGTACACGTCGGGGACGACCGGACGTCCCAAGGGCGCGGTGCACGTGCACGGAGGCTTCTGCGTGAAGATCGCGGAGGAGGTGGCGTACCAAGCCGACTGCCACCCGGACGACACGCTGTTCTGGTTCACCGACATGGGCTGGATCATGGGGCCGTGGGAGGTGTTCGGCACCCACGTGAACGGCGGGACGCTCGTGCTGTACGAGGGGGCGCCCGACTTCCCGGAACCCGATCGTCTGTGGTCGCTCGTCGAGAAACACAGGATCACGATCCTCGGCGTGTCGCCGACGCTCGTGCGCGCGCTGATCCCGCACGGGGAGGAGCAGGTCCGCACACACGACCTTTCCTCATTGCGGATCCTCGCGTCGACCGGCGAACCGTGGAACCCCGACCCGTGGCGCTGGTACTTCGACGTCGTCGGTGGCGGCCGGTGCCCGATCATCAACATCTCCGGGGGCACCGAGGCGGGCGCTTGCTTCTTGTCGCCGACCCCGCTCGTCTCGCTGCGGCCGTGCACGCTCGGCGGCCCGGCGCTGGGGATGGCGATCGATGTCTACGACCCCGACGGCAAGCCGCTTCCGGCGGGCAAGGTTGGCGAGCTCGTGTGCACGAAACCGTGGCCGGGCATGACGCGCGGCCTGTGGGGCGACCCCGATCGCTACATCGAGACCTACTGGTCGCGTTGGCCCGACGTCTGGGTGCACGGCGACTGGGCGAGCCGAGACGAAGACGGCTACTGGTACCTGCACGGCCGCTCGGACGACACCCTCAACATCGCGGGAAAGCGACTCGGGCCTGCCGAGATCGAGTCGCTCCTCGTGCAGCACCCCTCCGTCGCCGAGTCGGCGGCCGTCGGCGTCCCCGACGAGGTGAAAGGCGAAAAGGTTTGGTGCTTCGCCGTCCTCAAGCCGGGCGTCGAGCCGACGGAGGATCTGCGCAACGAGCTCCGCGCGATCGTCGAGGGCGCGCTCGGCAAAGCGTTCCGTCCCGACCGCATCCGCTTCGTGTCGGCGCTCCCGAAGACGCGCTCGGCGAAGATCCTTCGGCGCGCGGTGCGCGCAGCCGCGCTCGGCGAGGACCCGGGCGACCTTTCGAGCCTCGAGAACCCGGCGGCGCTCGAAGAGATCACGCGCGCTCTGTAGTTCGGCGGATGCACTGACTAGACACGACGAGTCATTTTCGCTTCCGTGCGTCACGACCTGCGGTTTTCGCGGACTTGATTCCTTGACCGCATGACGCGCCCCCTTACCATGGCGTCGATGAATCATCCGCTCGAGTTGAACGATCTCACTCTCCTCGTCCGCGCGCTGCATCGCGACGTGTCGGAGCTCGACGCGCGCCTGCGTGCGGTGGAGGATGTCGTTCGCGAGCTCCAGGACCGTCTCCTCGCAGACGTCCCGGCCCTAGACCTTCGGCTGGAGGCCCTCCCCGGCGCCTAGCCGAACGTAAACGTGTAGAGCCGGAACCCCTTCTCGGCCGTCAACGTCAGCGTGTGCTCGCCCGCGCGATCGAGCGCGATCAATCGGTAAAGATCCGATCGCGAGACGCGTACGACGCCACCCGCGGCGTCCGCGCCGAGATCCGCCGCCGTCACCGTCTTTCCGTCGAGCGTCAGTCGAACCTGCGCAGGCGACGGCGCGGCCGCGACGAAGAAGACGTCGCGCGCGAGCAACCGGAGGTCGAGCCGGGCGCCGTCCTCGGCTGCTTCGAGGTACTCGTCGGTGGCGCGCCACTTGCCCGTGAGGAAGACCGTGCCACCAGAACCCGCGTCGTTGATCGCGCCGGCCGGGACGCGCGCGTAGTCGACGATCTGCTCGGGGCGGTACCCCTCGGGGTTGCCGATCGTCCGTTCGACAGACCCGCGTTGATACCCGGCGTAGATCTCCGGCGTCAGGCGTGCGGTCAACGACGTCTCGCTGAAGTCGACCGGCGCGGGCAGGCTCGCGCCGTTCTCCGTGAGGAGGGCCCGCAGTCTGGTCTGGATTAGGTCGTCGCCGCCCTCGCCGATGTGATCGAATCGGATCTGTCCTTTGGCGTCGATGAGATAGACGTGCGGCCAGTAGTGGTTGTCGTATGCGGCCCACGTCGCCATCTCGTTATCGAGGGCGACCGGCCACGGCAGGTTGTTGCGCCGGATCGCGTCCTGCACGTTCGACGCGCTCTTCTCGAAAGTGAACTCCGGCGCGTGGACACCCACGATCTCGAGTCCGAACGGCTGGTAGCGCGCGTACATCTGCCGCAGCGCGGGGAACGTGCGCACGCAGTTGACGCAGGAGTACGCCCAGAAGTCGATCAGCACCACTTTGCCGCGGAGCTTGCGGAGTGTCAGCGGTTGCGTGTTGAGCCACCCATCGATGCCCGTGAACTCGGGGGCGGGGTCGCGCCGCTCGCCGCCTCGCGGCGTCTTCCCTTGCAGGAAGTCCAGGCGTGTTGCCGCGACGACGATCGCGATGCCGAGCAGCACGAAGCCGAGTGGAAGCAACCGGCGCGCGCGACCCATGCTTGCCATCGTAGGAAGTAGTCGCGCCAGCCGCTCGGACGTTACCGCCGGGCCCGGACCACGAGAAGGAGGATCGTCGCCCCGATCCCCGCGGCGATCAGTCCGACGAGCGCGTAGCTCACGCGCGCGGTTCTACCACGGCGACGCGCTATCGTGATGCGCCGTGCCCGAGGTTCCGACCCGCATGCTGTTCGGCCCGGGGCCGTCGGACGTCGCGCCGTCGGTTCTCGAGGCCATGGCCCGTCCTGTCGTCGGCCATCTGGACCCCGCGTTCGTGGGGTTGCTCGATGAGATCGGCGCCATGCTGCGCACGGTGTTCAAAACGACGAACGAGGTGACGTTCGCCGTGTCGGGGACCGGCAGCGCCGGGATGGAGATGGCGCTCGTCAACCTCCTCGAGCCGGGCGACCGGGCCGTCGTCGGAATCGCCGGTGTGTTCGGGGAGCGCATGGCCGAGGTCGCCAAGCGCTGCGGTGCGGAGGTCACCGCGGTCTCCGTCCCGTGGGGACGACCGCTCGACCTCGGCGAGATGCGGATCGCCATCAAGCGCGCGCGTCCCAAGGTCGTCGCGTTCGTGCACGCCGAGACGTCGACGGGCGTGCGGCAGCCGGTCGACGAGATTGCGCGCACGGCGCGCGACGCCGGCGCGCTCGTCGTCCTCGACACCGTGACGTCGCTGGCGGGGATCCCGGTGTTCGTGGACGGCTGGGGGATCGACGCGTGCTATGCGGGGACGCAGAAGTGTCTCTCGGTGCCGCCGGGCCTCGCGCCGATCACGTTCTCTCCGCGCGCGATGGACGCGATCCGCGCGCGTCGCACGCCCGTGCAATCGTGGTACCTCGACGTCGGGCTCATCACCCGCTACTGGGGCGCGGAGCGCGTCTACCACCACACCGCACCGATCTCGATGCTGTACGCGCTGCACGAGGGACTGCGCCTGGTTCTGGAGGAGGGTCTCGAGGATCGCTGGAACCGTCATGAGACTCTGGGCGAGGAACTCCAGCGGACGATCGCGGACCTCGGGTTCACGCTGCTGGCCGCGGAGGGGTTCCGCCTCCCGCAGCTGACCTCGGCCGCGGTCCCCGGCGGCCTCGACGAGAAGGCCGCCCGGCGGCGTCTGCTCGACGAGTTCGGGATAGAGATCGGCGGGGGACTCGGCGCGTTCGCCGGCAAGGCCTGGCGGATCGGGCTCATGGGCGAGTCCTGCCGTAAGGAGAAGCTCGATCGCCTTATCGACGCGATCCGAGCGGTTCGCACACCTTGACGGGGGCGCTCCGTAAGCCGAGCCCCCGTCCGCACGTAGTCATCGGCGAGCCGTCGCTGGGGGGCCAATGAGAACGCGCGCCGTCGTCCTTGCCATCGTCCTGGGAGCCATACCTCTTCTGTTGACTGGCGGCAGCGCCGGCGCCATCGCCGGTTGTGCGCCGCTCGCCGGCGGTTTCGTGTGCTACGAGGTCGGGGAGGGGCACGGGACCGAGGTCCTCGTCGCAACCGGCGATCTCGCGGCCGCGGTCGACCTCGTCCGCGACGGCTTCACGGGCGTGGTCCTCTATCCCAGAGACCTCACCATCCGCGCGCTCCTCGGCTGCGACGCGGGAACCCTGACGTACTGGGTGCTCGCCGAGGTTCCTGCGGCCGGCGTCCACACCCTCGACACCGGGGTTGCCTGCTAGCACGAAAGCGTCGTTCGAGCACCGGGATAGCCCCCTATAATCGGCGTTCACCATGTCTTCCCAGATCACGCCGTCCGCCGGCTACACGCTCACGCTCCGTGTGAACCTGGCGAACCTGCCCGGCGGCCTCGGGCGCCTGACGAGCGCGATCGGGCGCGCCGGCGGCGACATCGGTGCGGTGGACCTCGTCGAGCACCGCGGGAAGGTCGTCGTCCGCGACATCACCGTGAAGTGCCGGGACGAGGCGCACGGGCAGTCGATCGTCCGCGCCGCGCAGCGCATCCAAGGCGTCGAGGTCCGCTCCGTCACCGACCGCACCTTCGGCATCCACGCCGGCGGCAAGATCAGTGTCACGCCCCGCTTCCCCCTGAAAACGCGCGACGACCTCTCGATGGCCTACACGCCGGGTGTCGGCCGCGTGTCACGCGCGATCGCCGACGACCCCGAACGTGTGTGGGAGCTCACGATCAAACAGAACTCGGTCGCCGTCCTCACCGACGGCACAGCGGTGCTCGGGCTCGGCAACATCGGGCCCGCCGCGGCGATGCCGGTGATGGAAGGAAAGGCGATGCTCTTCAAGGAGTTCGCTGACATCGACGCGTACCCGGTTTGCGCCGACACGAAGGGCGTCGACGCCCTCGTCGCCGTCGCGAAGGCGATCGCGCCGGGTTTCGGCGGTATCAACCTCGAGGACATCGCCGCGCCGGAATGCTTCGACGTCGAAGAGCGGCTGCGGGCGGAGCTCGACATCCCCGTCTTCCACGACGACCAGCATGGGACCGCCGTCGTCGTTCTCGGGGCGCTGCTGAACGCGGCGCATGTCGTCGGGCGCCGCCTCGAGGACATGACCGTCGTCTTCCTCGGGATGGGCGCCGCCGGCGTCGCGTGCTCGAAGCTTCTGCTCCACATCGGCATCGGCGACGTGATCGGCGTCGACCGCACGGGCATCGTCCATCCCGGACGCGCCGAGAACATGAACGCGCAGAAAAGGTGGATCGCCGAGCACACGAACAAGCGCGGCGTCACGGGCGGGCTCGAAGAGGCTCTGCGCGGCGCCGACGTCTTCGTCGGTGTGAGCGGCCCGAACCTCGTGAAGCCCGAATGGCTGGCGGGGATGGCGTCGGATGCGATCGTGTTCGCGCTGGCCAATCCGATCCCCGAGATCATGCCGGAGGCGGTCCCGTCCAACGTGCGGATCGTCGCGACGGGTCGGAGCGACTACCCGAATCAGATCAACAACGTCCTCGTGTTCCCGGGCTTCTTCCGGGGGCTGCTCGACTCGCGCGCGTCGGGCGTCACGATCGAGATGGAGGAAGCGGCTGCGCGCGCTCTTTCCTCGGTCGTCGGTGAGGGGGAGCTCTCCGAGGAATACATCGTGCCGAGCGTGTTCGACCGTCGTGTCGTCGAGGCGATCGCAACCGCCGTGCAGAAGACCGCCGCGGATCAAGGCTTGGCGCGCCTCGGCCCGGCCACCTAGCGGAACGCTGCCGTCTCGCGGACCAGTGTCTCGATGAGGTCGCCGGCCGCCGGCGGGAGCGTGCGGTCCGCGAGCCAGGCGACCACGTAGTCGAAGTCGGCGGAGGTTCCTGCGCGCGAGAGTGGGACCGCGGTCACGTCCGACGGGACGCGGACCGAGTCCGGGAGCACGCCCACGCCCCAGCCGCGCCGCGCCAAGGACAAGACCGCCTCGGGCGTCGCGTCGCGCAGCCGCACCCACAAGCGCAAGCCGGTGCGCGTCGCGAGGTTGGTGACATGGCGCGTGACCATGAACTCGGGCGCCAGCATGAGGAGGGGTTCCTCCGCGAGCTGCGAGATCGTCACCGATTTCTTCTTTGCGAACGGATGGTCCTGCCGAACCGCGAGCACGACCCGCCAGCGCGCGAGCCGCCGCGAGCGCATCGACGGCTCCAGCGCCGAGCCCGGCAAAGTGGCTATGTCGATCGCGCGCTCGTGCAGGGCGAGGACGGCCGCTTCGGCGTCGAGCGTGCGCACCTCGAGCGCGACCTCCTCGTGCTTCTCCTGGAACCGCGCGATGCCGCGGGCGAGCGCGGGGA
>JBASRP010000284.1:0-5548 GCA_049273905.1 Actinomycetota bacterium | reverse complement strand
CCCGCGCAGCGGACGCCCCGGCGTCTGGGGTGAGCGGACCCCGAGAGCGGTCTATCGAAGCCTGGTTAGAGCGACGCGCAGCGCGCCGCGAGGACCTCGTCGAAGTCGGTACGTCCGAGATCGGGCTCGTCCTCATCCATGATCGCGAGAAGCGCTCCGACGATCAGTTCCACCTCGACCACCTCCTCGCGACCATCGTCGCACACGCGTATTTCAGCGAGGTTTCCACGCGGTGAAAGCGCGGTTAACAGTGCGATGGAAGAGGAGAGCCGCTGGTCAGGGCAGGCGGATCGGTTCTTCCGAGCCGCAGACGTGCCGCCCCGGCGCGCATCCGGTGAGCGCCCGCCGCACGTGGTACGCATGGCGCCCGCGCGCCGCGTAGTAGGAGCGGATGACGAGTTCGCCGATCAGCCCGAGCGAGATGAACTGCACGCTCATCAGCACGGCCAGTACGCCGGCGAAGAGCAAGGGGCGGGTGCCGACCGAGTGGTGCAGCGCGAGTCGCTGGTACGCCAGATAACCGAGCGCCGCGCTGCCGGCGGCGCCGAAAAGGAGCCCGAGCCCGCCGAAGAACCTGATCGGCCGGTTGAAGAACCGCAGCATGAACGGCAGCGCGATCAGGTCGAGGAACACCTTCGACACCCGTGAGATCCCGTACTTCGACTTCCCGTGTTGACGCGGATGGTGCGCGACCGGGATCTCGGCGACGCGGTCGCCGACCACGGCGGCGAGCGCCGGCAGGAACCGGTGTGCGTCGCCGTACAGCTCGAGCTCGTCGATCACGTCGCGCCGGTACGCCTTGAGCGTGCAGCCGTAGTCGTGGAGGCGGACCTTCGAGATCCACGAGATCAGCTTGTTCGCCGCCGCGCTCGGGACGCGGCGCGACCAGTACTTGTCCTTTCGGTCGACGCGCCAGCCGCTGACGACGTCGTAGCCCTCGTCGAGCTTTTCGAGCATGCGCCGGATGTCGCTCGGGTCGTTCTGCAGATCCGCGTCCATCGTCACGATCACGCGGCCGCGCGCGTGGTCGAAGCCGGCGGCCAGCGCCGGCGTCTGGCCGAAGTTCCGGGTCAGCCGCACGACCTGGAACCACGGGTCCTCGCGGTGCAACGCGGTGAGCGCCTCGGTGGTCCCGTCCGTCGAGCCGTCGTCGACGAGGATCACCTCACTCGGCGGAAGGTCGTCGCGCACCGCGCGGAGTCGAGTCGCGAGCTCGGCGAGGCTGTCGACCTCGTCGTAGACGGGGACGACGATCGAGACGTCGGGCGGGACGGGCCGCGTGGTCATTCCTGGACGAGCTCGACGAGGACGCCGCCGACGCTGCGCGGGTGCACGAAGGCGACCATCGTCCCCCGCGAGCCGGGCCGCGGCTCGGCGTCGATAAGCTGCAGCCCCTCCGACTTCAGGTGTTCGAGCGTGGCTTTCAGATCTGAGACGCCGTACCCGACGTGGTGCACGCCCTCGCCGCGCTTCTCGATGTACTTGCCGACCGGCGTGTCCGGTCCGAGCGGCCGCAGGAGCTGGATCCAGGACTCCCCTACCCGGAACATCGCCTCCTCGACGCCTTGCTCCTCGACCACCTCGCGGTGCTCGAGCTTCACGCCGAAGGCGCTGGAGTAGAAGGCGATGGCGCCGTCCAGGTCGCGGACGGCGATGCCGACGTGGTCCACACGGTCGAACACGGTGCTCGGATTCTACCCATCTCACGAGGCGCGGTAGGATGAATGCCCTGGCCAGATGCCCAGTTCGGGCCAACGGGTGGGCGGAGGGCCGATAAGAGCTTCCGCGCCGTCTTCATCGGGAGGTATCAGGAATGAGCGACACGGTCATCGTCTCTGGCGCCCGCACGCCGATCGGCAAGTTCCTCGGCGCGTTCGCGGACCTCACCGCTATGGATCTCGGCGGCCACGCCATCGCCGAAGCGCTGCGCCGCGCCGGGCTGACCGGCGACCTGATCGATTACGTGATCATGGGCCAGGTCCTCCAGGCCGCGCAGGGGCAGATCACCGCGCGCCAGGCCGCAGCCAAGGCCGGCGTTCCGATGGACGTCCCGGCGATCACGATCAACAAGGTCTGCCTGTCGGGCCTCAACGCCGTACACATGGCGGACACCCTGCTGCGGATCGGCGAGATCGAGATCGCCGTCGCCGGCGGCATGGAGTCGATGACGCAGGCGCCCTACGCGATGCCGAAGGGACGCACCGGCGCGCGCATGGGCGACGCGAAGCTCGTCGACCTGATGATCTACGACGGCCTCTGGGACGCCTTCGACCACAAGCACATGGGCGACGGCTCCGACACCGTGAACCAGAGGATGGGCATCACCCGCGCCGAGCAGGACGAGTGGTCCGCCCGCTCGCACGAGCGTGCCGCCGACGCGACGAAAGCCGGCCGCTTGAAGGACGAGATCGTCCCCGTCGAGATCCCGCAGCGCAAGGGCGATCCCCTCCTCGTCGAGGAGGACGAGGGCATCCGTCCGGGGACGACGACGGAGTCGCTGGGGAAGCTCGCGCCGGCGTTCCAGAAGGAAGGGACGATCACCGCCGGCAACGCCTCCCAGATCTCGGATGGCGGCGCCGCGATGATCGTGATGAGCGCCGACAAGGCGAAGCAGCTCGGCCTCGAGCCGCTCGCGACGGTCGTGGCGCACGGGCAGGTCGCGGGGCCCGACAACTCGCTCCACCTGCAGCCGGCGAACGCGATCCGCAAGGCGGCCGCGAAGGCGAGCCTCGACGCGTCGAAGCTCGACCTCTACGAGATGAACGAAGCGTTCGCGTCGGTCGCGATCGCGTCCGGGCGCGAGCTCGGCGTCTCGGAGGACAAGGTCAACGTCAACGGCGGCGCCGTCGCGCTGGGGCACCCGATCGGGATGAGCGGCGCGCGTCTCATCCTGACGCTGGCGCAGGAGCTGAAGCGGCGCGGCGGCGGCGTCGGCGCCGCGGCACTCTGTGGCGGCGGCGGTCAGGGCGACGCGCTGATCATCAAGGTCTAGGCGCGCCGGTAGGCGCGACCGGGTGGGTGGGTGGAATCGAAGCGGTGACCACGATCCGGTGAGCGCAGACCTCGAGCTGATCCGCTGGTGGTCCTGGCGCCGGCAACGCCTCGATAGGTCCTGCCGCGGCATCGACGACTGCCTCCGGTCGATCATCGGCGTCTACAGCGCCAATCCACAGGGAGCGCTGTCTTTGCTGTCGCGCGTCCCGCGCGTGATGCCCGGCATGGTCGAGGGTGCGATCGAGTCGCGCACCGCACTGCGTCTGCCGGCGATGCGCCGGACGGTCTGGATGCTCCACGCCGAGACCGCGCACCTCGCGTTCCGCGCGACCGAGAGCGCCGGGACCGTCCATTCGTTGCTTGGAAGAGCGGGCGTTTCCGACGCGGAGTACGAGCGGCTCGAGCGGGAGATCCTCCTCGCCGCCGGCCACCCTATGCTCGTCGATGAGATCCGGAGCGCCATCAAAGATCCGCCCGAGAAGCTCGGGCCGGTTATCCAGGCGCTCTGCGCGGAAGGGAAGCTCCTCCGCATCAAGCCGAAGGCGGTTCCCTCGAACACGTTCACGTTCTGCGCAACGCGCGTCTGGCTCGGAAAGGAGACGATCGACGAGGCAGATCCGGCCGAGGCGTTGGTCTGGCTCGCCGGCGACTACCTGAAGGGCTACGGGCCGGCATCCGTCGAGGACTTCGCGTGGTGGACGGGAGCAAAACCGGCCGACGCTGAAACCGCTCTGCGCGCCCACGAGCCCGAGGACGTCGGCGACGGCTTGCTGATGTGGCCGACGGACGTGAAGGCGTTCGAGGGCACGCGGCCGTTCGCGAATCGCGTCAATCTGTTACCTGCCTGGGATGCGTACACGATGGGGTACGCGACGGCGTCGCGCGCGCGGTTCGCCGACCCGAGCCTGCTCCCGTACCTCTACGACAAGAGCGACAACGCGGCTCCCGTGATCCTTATCGAGGGCGGCGTCGGCGGCCTCTGGGACTACACGCTGTCCGATCGCAAGATCGAGATCCGCCTTGGGCTCTTCGAGGAGCCGACGCCGCGGATCCTCGAGTCGATCGAGAGCGAGGCCGGACTCGTCGCCGGCTACTTCAACGCGCGCGATGTAACGATCAGGCGCGTGAAGATACGCAACACGATCGGCGAGCACGGCTCGCACCTGAAGCCGCTGGCGGAAGTGAAGAAGCCTGCCGCGAAAGCGAAGCCCCCATCTCCCCCGGCGAAGCGCCCGGCGACTACAGCCGAACGACCCGGGACGCGGAACCGGCGGGCACCTTCACGCTGACGGCGCCGAAGGTGCCGGCGAACGTGATCGTCGCCGGCACATTGCTCGACCAACGGATCGTGACCGCTCCTCGTCTCAGGCCTGCTGCCTCGGGCCAGACCACGAGGGAGGCCACGTCGGTAAGCGTGAGGACGATCGCGTTCGAAGACGGTCGCGCGAGCGAGATCGGCGTCGGCGTAAGCCCGAGCTGTAGGTGCAGCGACGGGTCCGTTCCGGCCGGGAGGACGTCGGTCATCAACGGATCGAGCCGCGCGTGCACGAGCGAGACCGCGTCGACCAACCCGCTGCGCGCGCCGGACGCGACCCTGATGCCCGAGAGCCAGTAGGCGTGGTCGTGGACCAGTCCGAGCTTCGGCCGGTCCATCTCGGGGAACGCGCGGAACGTTACGTGCGCCGGCGACCGTAGGCGGCGCGCGTTGCCCAGCCAGTCGCTGCCCGGCCCCCATTCGTCCCGCAGGCTGAACAAGAAGTGGTCGTAGCCGGGGAAGAGATCGAGCCGGTGTTGGTAGCCGAGCTCATGGAGGCGGCGCTCGAGGTTGATCGGCCCGGCGACGGGGACGAGCTCGTCATTCATGCCGTTCCACATCAGCATCGGCACGTTCCGCATGTTGTCGAGGACGTGGATCGTGTTCTCGGTGTCCTCGAGCTGCGGGATGCGCCCGCCGGTCGGTCCACCGGTGATGTCCTCGTCGGGAGGACCGACGACGGCGAACGCGCGCGCGAACAGGTCCGGGTACATCGTGGCGAGCTTGTACGTCCCGTAGCCGCCCATCGAGTATCCGGAGATCGACACGCGCTCCGCGTCGATCGCGTAGCGGCGGGCGACGTCGGCCCAAGCCTCGAAGACGTCGACCTCCGCCTCATCGTGATACCAGCCGTCCGGCCCGCGCCCGGCGGGCGTGAGCATCAGCGAGCCGCGCTGCTCGCCGATCTGTGTGTAGATCTCCGGCGCGAAGACCGCGTACTGGTTGTAGCCGGCGGCGAGCGAATGCAGCATCAGCGTTAGCGGCGCGCGCCTGCGCGGCGAGTATGACTTCGGCACGTACAACACGTAGGGCTGGATGGGGCCGCGCATCATCGGCCGCTCGTTCTTCATCCCTTCGCCGAGGGCGAGTCGCGACGCGTAGAGGCGGACGATGGCGCCGGTGCGCGGCACGCCGGAGAGATCCGTCCGGCGCGCGCGGAGCTTCCCGAAGTCGATGTCGGCGTGGAACGCGGAGATGTCGCGGGCGGCCAGCGCGTGCGCCTGCGCGTGATCGCGCCAG
>JBASRP010000280.1:0-4692 GCA_049273905.1 Actinomycetota bacterium | reverse complement strand
CGTTCACGCCGCTGGACGCGGAGCTCGCCGGACGCCGGCCGACGAACGAGGAGAACCAATACCCCTACGCCTACGCGCACGTCGCGCAGCTCTTCGACGATCCGCGTGCGCCGGACCTCGCCGTCGTGCATACGCCGGCGCACAACTGGGAGGAGCGCGGCGGCCACCGCGGCGAGCATGGCTCCCTCGACCTGGTGCAGTCGCGCGCCCCGCTGATCTTGGCGGGGAAGGGCGTGCGGCGCGCCGGGCGGATCGAGGCGCACGCTCGCATGGTCGACATCGCGCCGACGCTCGGCGCACTTGCCGGCGTCGCGCCGCAGAACGGCTCGCTCCTGCGCGCGCAGGACGGGCGGATCTTGACCGAGGTCCTCGAAGAGCGGGAACGGCCGGAGCGCGTCGTCGCGTTCCTGTGGGACGGCTCCAACGCGAACGTGCTGTACGCCATGGCCGGCGCCGGCGAGTTGCCCAACGTCGCGCGGCTGATGGCCGAGGGCACGGCGTTCGGCCACGGGCTGATCGCGTCGTTCCCGTCGGTCACGCTCGCGAACCACACGTCGGCCCTCACGGGTGTACACCCGGGACACCACGGCGTTCTGCACAACGCCTACTACGACCGCGCCACGGCAACCCAGATCATCACGAACGCGCCGCAGACCTGGCACCAGGCGCGCGACCACCTCTCGCCCAACGTCGAGACGATCTTCGAGGCGATCGCGCGGTCGGACGGCGGCTTCACCGCGGCGGTCGACGAGCCGGCCGATCGGGGAGCGAACTACTCGACGTTCGACTTCCTGCGCCGCGGTGAGGTGAAGGAGGTCGAGGGCGCGCTCCCCGAGCCGACCTCGCTGCCCGGCGCGACACAGGAGTACGTATCTCTGAAGCGCGAGTACGCGTGGTCGTCGTCGGCTGACGCCATGGCCGTCATCCAGGCGCGGCAGCTGTGGCGCGGCGAGCATGGGAACCCGCGCCCGGCCTTCATGTGGGTGAACCTGATCCTCCCGGACGCCGGTAACCACGCCGGCGGCCCCTACTCCGACATCGGGCACGCCGCGCTCAAGGACACCGACAAGCGCATGGGCGAGATCATGGATGCGCTCGACTGGGGAGGCGGGACGACGGCGTTCGCCCTTCTCGCGGACCACGGGATGGAGGAGTCCGACCCCGACTGCAAGGGCGACTTCGACGAGGCTCTCGAACGCGCCGGGATCCCGTTCCGCGACGAGGCCTACGGCTTCATCTACTTCACGCCGTAGAGAAAGACGAAAGGACCGGGGGAAGGCCCGGTCCTTTCGCGTGCTTCTATCCGGGGGCTGGTTAGGCCGCTCGGGGAGTACGCGTCTCGGCCGCGTCGTCGCGTGTCCCGCCGTAGCGGGCGATCACGCCGATGACGGCCGGCCAGACGTAGCACATCGCGCCGACCATGAGACCCGTGAAGAACGGGCCCATCCAAGCCTCGCGGATGCTGACGCCCCAACCGGCGAAGACCGAGTAGTCGAGCAGCTCGGTGGCGAGGACGCCGATGCCGAGCGTTACGAATGTCTTGAGAGCGGCCGACAGCTCGATGCCGAGGATGCCCAGCACGAAGTCGACCGTCTTGTAGGTGGCGAGACCGAGAAGCGCCACGATTGCGAAGTGATACACCTTGTGTTTCACCCCCTTCCGTTCTGCCGACTTAGACCGCGGCGCGACGGGGGAGGTTACAGGGCTGTAAGTTACCGACAGGAAACCTCGGGACCTGGGGAGGGGCGATGTCCGACGCGGTTCTCGTCGAGCGGGATGGGGGAGTCGTCACCCTCACGTTCAACCGTCCGGACATCCGGAACGCCATGACGGCCGAGCTGACCGACGCGTTCACCGACGCCGTTACGTCTCTGCGCGGCGATCCCGAGGTGCGTTGCGTCGTTGTCACCGGAGCCGGCAAGGCGTTCTGCGCGGGCGGGGACCTCTCGTGGATCGAGCCGGGTCCCGGCGCCGACGTGATCGCGATCCGCGCGAAGATGCGTGCGTTCTATCCGCGCTTCCTTGTGATCCGTTCGCTCGACGTGCCGACGATCGCCGCGGTGAACGGCGCCGCGGTCGGCGCCGGTCTCTGTGTCGCGATGGCGTGTGACATCCGCATCGCCGCGCGGGACGCGAAACTGTCGACCGCCTTCCTGCGCCTCGGGATGCATCCCGGTATGGCGGCCACGTACCTCCTGACGCGGCTTGTCGGCACGGCGCGCGCGGCGGAGCTGTTCTTCACGGCCAGCACGATCGACGGAGCCGAGGCGGAGCGCATCGGGCTCGCGAACCGCGCGGTCGCCGGCGATCAGCTCCTCGACGCAGCGCAGACACTCGCACGCGAGATCGCCGCGAACGCTCCGATCCCGATGGGGATGACGAAGCGCGCGCTCTATCTCGCCGAGCGCGCGGACCTCGAAACGATGCTCGAGTACGAGGGGCTCGCGCAGCCGATCACGATGGCGACGGCCGATCTGCTCGAGGGACTCGACGCCGTGAAGAACAAACGCGCGCCGAAGTTCGAAGGCCGCTAAAAGCGATTCAAGCGTCTCCGCCGAGCCTTTGCTCCTGTGCCCAGGCGGCCTTGATAACGAGAAACGTTGCCGTGCCCTTCGCGACGAGAGTGCCCTCCACGGTCGTGAGCTCGGCCTCGCCGTAGGACACGCGCCGGCCGGTCTGGATCGCTTTCCCGCGGCCGATCAGCACCCCGGTCCGCGCCGGGGCCAGATAGTTGACGTCGAGTTTGATCGTGACGTGCTCGGAACCGAGCCCGATCTTCGTGCGCAAAGCCAGGCCGATGCAAGCGTCGAGCAGCGTCGCGAGCACGCCGCCGTGCACGATCCCTCCGGGATTCAGGTGGTGCGGCTGGAGCTCCAGGCGCAGTTCGCTTTCGCCGTCGTCGATCCCGACGAAGTCGATCCCCATCCAGTTCGCGAAGGCGCTGTGACGCAGCCGCTCCCGAACGAGCCCTTCAAGCGACGGATCGAGCGCCATGGCGGCGCGGATGGTAATCGACGCACGAGCGAGCTTGCGAACATGCGCGTGTGAAACGCGCCACAGAAATGCGGAAGCCCCGATCGACCTTTGGGGCCGCCGGTGCCTTCCCCTTTCACCGGCGTTCTCTACTCAGCCGATCGGAGCCTTCCGCAGCGCCGGAAGTTATCTGCGGCGTCGTTCAGTGTCAACATCGGCAAAACTCCTGGTGGGTCTTTCGCGGTGCAGGTCGCACGCGCGTCGCGCGCGTTCGTTCTTCAGAAAATCTTTTCATCGCGCGTGCGGAGGTTGAATGTGTTCGCGAACGATGCGCCACATGCGACGAGTGCGCGGGATGGTGCTAGCGGAGAGCTTGCGCTGCGTGCGATCTCTGTGACACCCTCCACGCCCACATGCTGGACGCACAGGTCGATCACGTCGCGATCGCGGTTCACAGCGTTGCTGCGGCGAAGCCGTTGTTCGTCGATGCGCTCGGCGGCGAGTTCCTGTTCGCCGGAGAGAACCGCGGTCAAGGATTCCGGTGGGCGCAGTTCCGTTTCCCGCAGGGAGGAAAAGTGGAGCTGGTGACGCCGACGACGCCGGACGGCTTCGTGCAACGGTTCCTCGACAAGCGCGGCGAGGGCGTGCACCACATGACGCTGAAGGTCCCCGACATCGTGCGTGCGATAGAGCATCTCCGCGGCGAAAACGTGGAATTGATGCGCGTGTCGATCGAGAATCCCTCGTGGAAGGAAGCGTTCATCCACCCCCGCGACGCGCACGGCGTCCTGATCCAGATCGCGCAGTCGAAGTTCTCCGACGAAGAGGCCGCGCGCCATCACCTGACGGACCACGAGACCGCCGACCACAAGCATCTGGGCCTGGCCGAGCTGACCTAGAGGGCCCCGCCGGCCACCCCCAGGGGGCTCCCAAGTTCTCTTTCCCCGCGTTTGGAACGAGCAGGAAACTTTCCGAGGCGGGGTCTTGCGTGGCTCGTTATCATGGGTGTCGAGGATGCCTCTCGGGGCGCCCTCACCCCCTAACTAGGCAGTGGCGAGGTGTCTCCCGTGAGGGTGAAGGTGTCGGTCGTCCGCTCTCCCCGGCGACGGAAGACCGTGGAAGCAGTGAAGGACGGGAACCGTGTTGTCGTGCGTTTGCCGGCCACCCTCACGCGGTCGGAACAGCGGCGCTGGGTCCGCGAGATGCTCGACCGGATCGAAGAGTCCGAGCACGTCCGCCGGCTCAACGAGAAGCGCGAGCTGCAGCGCCGGGCGCAGGAGCTCCACGAGCGCTACTTCGACGGCCGCCCCCGGCTCCGGAGCATCCGCTACGTCGCCAATCAGCGCGACCGGTACGGGTCGTGCACGCCGGCCGATGGGACGATCCGGCTGTCGCACCGGCTGGCCGAGTGGCCCGACTGGGTCCGCGACTACGTGATCGTGCACGAGCTCGCTCACCTGCGGGTTCCCGATCATTCGCCCTACTTCTGGCAGCTCGTCCGCCGGTATCCGATGGCGGAACGCGCACGCGGCTACCTGATCGCCAAGGGCATCGACGAGTAACTCCGCGCTCTAGCGCGCGAGCTGCCAGTCCTCGAGAACCGTCTCCACGAGGGCGCGGTCGCCCTCGACCGCGGATCGCTCGAGGGCATCAGGGATCGCGAGCCTCCCGGTGGTCGTCAGGAGCAGCGTTTCGGCGTCCGGCTCCCAACGCGCCGAC
>JBASRP010000276.1:0-7459 GCA_049273905.1 Actinomycetota bacterium | reverse complement strand
GTCCGGCGCTGGTCGGTGGCCTCGCGGTCGCCCTCGCGGTCTCGCTCGCCGTCAACGCGATCGTCGCGCTGCGGTTGAAGGACGAGTCGGATCAGCAGGCGAAGCTCCGGGTCCAGGTCGCCAACCTCCAGGCCGAGCTCGATGCACTGCGCAAGCAGTCGCCGCAAGGCGGTGTGTCGCTCCTCGCGCGGATCGCGTCGGCGATGGAGGAGCTCCGGCATCTCACCTTCACCAAGGTGGTGAAGCCCGAGCTCCTGACCGACGAGCAGCTCGCCGCGCGCGTGGAGGAACAGTTCAAGAAGGACAGTCCTCGCGCGGAGCTGGAGAAGGACGACGCGGTCCTGACGGCGCTGGGCTTGCTCGGGCCGCGCGACGACCTGTTCGACATCTTGCTGGGCGTGCAACGCGAACAGGTCGCCGGGTTCTACGACACCAAGAAGAAGGTTCTGGTGGTCGGCGGCGACGTGAAGAATCCGACGCCCCTCGATCAGGTCCTCCTCGCGCACGAGTACGTGCACGCGCTGACCGACCAGCACTTCGATCTGACCCGTTACGACACGATGACGGACGAGGGGAAAGACGACGAGGCGACGGCGTACCTCTCCCTCCTCGAGGGCGACGCCACGGTGATGATGTTCGAATACGCGCGGGAATACCTCACGCCGAGCCAGCAGCAGGACGTTCAGAACGAGGCGGCGGGCGTGCCGAGTAACAAGCTCCTCGCCGCGCCGAACGTCATCCGCCAGTCCTTGCTGTTCCCGTACGAGAAGGGCCAAGAGTTCGTCGGCGCGATCATCGGGAGCGGCGGAACAGCGGCGCTCGACAAGGCGTACAAGGACCCGCCGACGTCGACGGAGCAGATCCTCCACCCGTCGAAGTACCTCAGCCGCCGCGACGACCCGACGCCGCTCGACATGCCGGACCTGGCGCGCGCGATGGGCTCCGGATGGACCGCGCTGCCCGGCGGTGGCATAGGCGAGTTCGACATCCAGTTGCTGATCGACCAGTTCCTCTCGTCGGGCGACGCACGTGACGCAGCGGCCGGATGGGACGGCGGGCGGTACGTCGCCGCGGATTCGTCCAAGGGCACCGCGGTGGCGATCGAAACCGTGTGGGATTCGCCGACCGAGGCGCGCGAGGCGTCGTCCGTCCTCGAGCGCTGGCTCCCCGGACGCTACGCGAACGAGGGCGCGGACGTGCGCATCCAAGGCGCGACGGGGCGCGGGTGGGACTCGCCCGATGGCGCGGGCGCGGTGACCCGGAACGGCACCCGCGTGCTTATCGTCGTGGGTCCGGATCGCGCGAGCGTCGACCGAGCCCGCTCGGCCTTCCCGGGCTTCTAGGCTTCGGGGGTCTCGACGACCTCGCTCGTCGTGTCGGCCACCGTCGGGCCGCGGCGAGCCAGCCGGAGCAGGTAGGCGGAGCCGCCGAGGAACAGCGCGAGCGACACCCACTGCGTCCCGCGCAGGCCGAGGTACGTCTGTGCGTCGCGAGCGAAGTCCACGAAGAACCGGACGCTCCCGTACCACGTGGCCGTGAACATGATCAGGAAACCGGGCGCGCGTGGCTTGCGGGCGACCCACAATACGACGGGCAGCAGGACGACGACGTTCCAGAGATCGTAGAGCGCGGTCTGATGGCAGCCGGACAAGAAGCACGCTGGGTTCGGGTTCGGGTGAGCTACGAACTTGCCGACCTCTCCCAGCGCGCTGTGCGGGTAAAAGTTGAACGCGAACGGCAGCGTCGACGCGCCGCCGAGGTGGTCACCGACGATCAGGTCGCCGATGCGCCCGAAGATCAGCCCGAGGGGGAACCCGGGTGCGGCCGCGTCCATCACGCTCCAGAACGCGAGGTTGTGTTTGCGCATGTACGGATATGCGGCCGCGATCCCTCCGAAGACGCCGCCGTAGAAGACGACGCCGCCCTCCCAGACCTTCAGGATGTCGACAACGTTGGGCCAGTAGTCGCCGAAGTGCCCGACGACGTAGAAGACGCGCGCCCCGATGATCACGCCGACGACGGCCCGCATCAGCATGTTCCAGACGTCGTCGCGCGAGATGCCCCACTTCTCCGCCCGGCGGGCCATCAGCGTCCCGCCGAAGGCGTAGCCGACGGCGATCCCGAGCCCGTGTGGGGACAGGTTTATGGGCCCGAGGTCGACGCTCGGGTAGGCGTGCCAGTTGATGACGGAAAGCACGCCCGGATTCTAGTGCCGTACGTGGCCTTTGCCCGGCGCTACACTGCCCAGGATGGAACGGCGTATCTTCGGCCTCGAGAACGAGTACGGGGTGACGTGCACGTTCCGCGGCCAGCGCCGCCTTTCGCCCGACGAGGTCGCGCGCTACCTGTTCCGCCGCGTCGTGTCCTGGGGCCGCTCGTCCAACGTCTTCCTCGAGAACGGCGCGCGCCTGTATCTCGACGTCGGTTCGCATCCCGAGTACGCGACGCCCGAATGCGACGACATCACCGACCTCGTCGCACACGACAAGGCGGGGGAGCGCATCCTCGAAGGTCTGCTCGCGGCGGCCGAGCACCGGTTGCACGAGGAGGGGATCTCCGGCGACATCTACCTCTTCAAGAACAACACCGACTCGGCGGGGAACTCCTACGGCTGCCACGAGAACTATCTGGTGTCGCGCTACGGAGAGTTCCAGAAGCTCGCCGACATCTTGATCCCGTTCTTCGTCACGCGACAGGTCTTCGCCGGCGCCGGGAAGGTCCTGCAGACGCCGCGCGGCGCGCTGTTCTGTCTCGCGCAGCGCGCCGAGCACATCTGGGAGGGCGTCTCGAGCGCGACGACGCGCAGCCGTCCGATCATCAACACGCGCGACGAGCCGCACGCGGACGCCGAGCGCTACCGGCGCCTGCACGTGATCGTCGGCGATTCGAACATGAGCGAATACACGAGCCTCATGAAGATCGGCGCGACCGACCTGATCCTGCGGATGGTCGAGGAGGGGACGGTGATGCGCGACCTCACCCTCGAGAACCCGATCCGCGCGATCCGCGAGATCTCCCACGACATCACCTGCCGGCGCCGCGTGAAGCTCGTGAGCGGCCGCGAGATGTCGGCGATCGAGATCCAGATGGAGTACTTCGACCGTGCGCGGAAGTTCGTCGACCGGCGCGGCATCAACGGCTTCGCGACGAAGATCCTCGGGATGTGGGAAGAGGCTCTGAAGTCGCTGGAGGCGCAGGACCTCGATCCTCTCGACGGCAAGCTCGACTGGGTCACGAAGCTGCATCTGATCGAGAAGTACCGCGGAAAACACGGCTACTCGCTCGCGCATCCCAAGGTGGCGCTGCTGGACCTCGCGTACCACGACGTCAACAGGCAGCGCGGGCTCTACTACTTGCTGCAGCGCCGCGGGCACATGGAGCGCGTGCTCGACGAGGCGAAGATCGAGACGGCGATGCGCGAGCCGCCGCAGACGACGCGCGCGCGCCTGCGCGGCGAGTTCATCCGCACGGCGAAGGAGCGGCGCCGCGACTTCACCGTGGACTGGGTGCACCTGAAGCTGAACGACCAGGCGCAGCGCACCGTGCTCTGCAAGGACCCGTTCAAAGCGCACGACGAGCGCGTGGAGAAGCTCATCGCGCTGATGTAGAGCTACATGTCTGTGCGCGGGTAGTAGTTCTCGGGCCCGATCTTCTCGACGTCGCCGGCCCAGTCGCCTTCGTAGGTATCGGTCGGGCGCTGCAGGACATCGACGAACGACCAGGCCTGGCGCTTATACGTCCAGTTGTCCGGCTGGAGCCGGTGCGCTTCGCGGAAGTGCGGGACCGCATCGTCGGGGAAGCCCGCGCGATGCAGGTGCTGGCCGAGCTCGAAGTGCGCCGCGGCCTCGGCCGCTTCCGGCCCACGTGGACGCGAGCGCGCGACGACCTCGTCGGGGGAGAGCGCGTACCGGCTCACGGAGCCGTTCTCGGCCCAGTCGCGTAACGCAGCCATGTACCGCGCGGGATCGTGCCGGATCTTTTTCGTAAGGGTGAGCGCCTTCACGACCCAGGGGTCGGTGTCGGGCGGCAGCTCCTTCGGGATCTTCTCGCTGAACACCGCCCGGCCGGGCCACGCCGGCTCCGGCGGCCGCACGATGATGCCGTCCTCGTCGATCCAGATCCCGCTCGGGACGTTGACGACGCCGAAGAGCTCATCCAGGAGGTGCTGCTGATCGATCAGCGACGGATGCTCAGGGTTCGCGCGATCGATGAAGTGCGCAGCCGCGTCGACGCCGCCGACGTCGAGGGCGATCGTGACGACCTCGAGTCCCTTCGGTCGCAGCTCCTGCCGCACTTCCTGCCACACGGGCAGGTCGAAGCGACACCCTCACCACGAGGCCCAGGCGAGCAGGAAAACCTTGAGGCCGCGCAGTGACGACAACCGGAACTCGTTGCCGTTGCGGTCGGGGAGAACGAGGTCGGGCGCCTCCGCGCCCGCGAGCGCGCGTCCGGCGGCAACGTCGGGACCGAGCGCCCAGATGCCGTGCTTCTCGTCCGCGATCAGAGGCATCCCCAATCGGTCCGACAACAGATGCGCGTCGACGCGCTCACCGACCTCCTCGAACAGAGGCACGCACATCTCGGCTTTGCACGCGCCTTGCGGCTTGAGGGCCCATCCGGTGCGTCGCTCGAACTCCGCGACGTCGACCTTTAGCGAGGTGAGGATCACGAGCGCGAGGCTATCGCGTCGTTGCCACGGACGGCGAGCACGGCGGCGGCCGCCGCCGCCCGGAAGTAATCCGGGTCGTCGGCGAACGTCCGCCCCATGCTGGCGAGAGGGACCGGCGACGTCCTCAGCGCCTCCTCGACCTCGGTGCCGAGGTCGACCTCGACCAGCCGGTGGAGATCGAGGAGCTTCGTCTCCTCGAGCCGCGCGACCACGGCCGCGTGACGCTCCGGCGCAAGAGAGGGGAGAGCGATCTCCGCTCCGGCGAGCGCCGCGACGCCGAGCGCCGTCACCGTGTGGTGCGACAGCCCGCGATGACGGGAGCGCTCGTCGGCGAACGACAGGCGCGGCGCGAGGATCGCCCGGCCGCCGAGCGCCGCGACCGCGTTGACTACCTCGCCCGTCTCGATCGCGGCGAACCCGTAGCGGGACGCCGTCCCGAGATGGCCGGGCCCGGCGCCGACGATCACCACGTCGGACTCCGTCACGGTTCGCGTCGCGATGATCCCCGTGAACTTGTTGACCGCCTCCATGTCCCCGCCGAATGCCTGGCCGGTCGTGATCGTGACGTCCAACAGTCCGGCGTCTTTCAGCGCGGCGACGGACTCGCTGAGAGCGATCGGCAGCGCGCCGGCGTCGGTCATGACGAATGCGATGTGCGCCTCAGGGCGCGCCACCTTGGCCGCGATGCACGCGGGGGCCAGCGCGCTGTGGAGCGAGGCGACGACGATGGGGAAGCCGTCGAGACCCTGGAACGCGTCGATGTGTCCCCGATGCGTTTCTTCGACCGGGAGCACCGCATGCTGCACCGGCGTGTAGCGAAGCTTCATGGCGTGCCCGGAGCCCGTCGCCTCGGTGTCGGGGCCGCCTTCGACGGCGATGACGAAGTGCATGCCGCCGGTCCCCAACCTGAGGGCGACGGCGCCGGTGTTCAGAACGAGTGTGTCGCCGGGCGTGATCGGGCCTGTGAGGTGCTCGTACGCGATGGCTCGTGCCTTCGACCCCTCGACCTCGACCACGATGGAGAACACACCAGGGCGCGAGCGATCGACCTCGAGCGCCGTCCCGCGTCGGATCCTGATCACGCCGGGGAGTGTAGTGCCCCGCGTGAAGGCGCCCGTCCTCGCTGGAAACGGTGCCGGAGCAGGACCCGGAAACGCCCATGTCGAACCAATGCCCAATGTCGGCATCCGAGCGCCTTATGCGATTCGACCGAGCCGGGCTCACCAGAGCACTCGAGGGTGTCGGCGGCTGGCTCGACCCGGCCGAGGCGTGGGAGCTCCACGTCGCCGCGCGCGACGCGCGCTGCCCCGACGCCCCTCTCGCGGTGGAGATCGGTTCCTATAAGGGCCGCTCGGCGATCGCGGTTGGACTCGGACTGCAGGCGCGCGGCGATGGCACGTTGATCGCGATCGATCCGTTCGACATGGAGGGCGATCAGTTCGGAGAGTTCTCGCGCAACGTCGCGGACGCGGGTATCGAGGACCTCTGCACGCCGATGAAGGCCTACTCGCACGACGCCCGTCCGGCCGTCCAGGATGCGTCCGTGCACCTCCTCTTCGTCGACGGATCGCACGAGTACGACGACGTCGTCCAGGACGTGCGCGACTGGACGAGCGCGCTCGCGGACGGCGCGATCGCCGCGTTCAACGATCCGTACTGGCGCGACGTGAGCAAGGCCTTGCGCGACACGATCGGCGTTCGCGGCACGCCGTTCCGCCGCCCGCGCTGGGTCGTGAACACGCTGTTCGTCGATCACTTGCCGGCCGCACCGTGGACGCGCCGCGACGAGGTCAGGCGGCTGCGTCTCAACGCTTATCTGTGGCTCGGCCGCAAGTGGCTGGTTTTCCACGAGCGGGTCGTCGCGAACCGCGCGATCCCGCTGTGGGTCAAGCGCCTCCAGCTCGGAGTCGCGCGCGCCGTGATGCGGACAGTGCTGCCGCTCGCCGACTCCGGGCACTGAACGTCTCACCTCGATCGGCGGTGCTGGAGGCGCCCCTGACCCTCCTCTAGCATGGCCGGGTGGCCAACAAGACCGAGCGACTCATCAATCTCATCGCGCTCCTCCTCGAGACGCGGCGGCCTCTGACTACCGACGAGATCCGCGCGAAGATCCCCGGCTACGGCGACTCGGATGTCGCCTTCAAGCGCATGTTCGAGCGGGACAAAGAAGAGCTGCGCGAGATCGGCCTTCCCCTCGAGCTGGTCGCCACCGACGCGTGGGAGGCCGAAGAGGGCTATCTGATCCGCAAGGAACGCGCCATGCTTCCCGAGCTCGACCTGAGCCCCGACGAGCGCACGGCGCTCTGGCTCGCGGCTCAGGCTTGGCAGGGGCAGGCCGTTCCGGGAGATCCGGATCGCGCCCTGATGAAGCTCTCGCTCGCCAGCCACGGCGACGACGACGCCGGCGCGACGGGCTGGATCCGGGCGCACGTCGACGCATCGGCGCCGGGCCTGACGACGCTTCTGGATGCGATCGCGCGACGTAAGAAGGTCACGTTCACGTATCGGCGCGGCGGCGGGGGAGAGGCGCAGGAGCGCACCGTCGATCCGTACGCGCTCCGCAACCGGGGCGCGTGGTACCTTGCCGGCTTCGATCATCTGCGCGGCGAGATCCGCCACTTCAAGCTCGATCGCATCGACGGGAAGATCGGCGTGGCCGCGGGCAAGGACGGCGACTTCGAGCCGCCTGCGGACATCGAGTCCGCCATCCCGCGCGGACCGTGGGAGGGTGAGTCCACGGCCGAGGCGCGCGTCGCGTTCGCGCCGGAGACCGCCTGGTGGGTCGAGCGG
>JBASRP010000261.1:0-15887 GCA_049273905.1 Actinomycetota bacterium | reverse complement strand
CCCGCGCCGCCACCGTCTTCGGTGGGGTCGGGATCATCGCGTTGCTGGTGGGGTACGTGCGGGACGAGCTTCACCGCGGCGCCGGCGAGTACGGGCTGGCGCTTGCCGTCGGCGCCGTCGGCACCGTCGCCCTGAGCGTGTGGCTGGCGCGCCGCGGGCCCGAGGTCCGCCGGGTCAGGTGGCTCCTCCTCGCCGCCGTGTCCCCGGTCTTCTACGTGGCGATGGGGTGGCGTCCCGGCCTCGCGGTGCTGCTGGCGATCATGTTCGTCGAGGGTGCCGCCGTCACGGGGCTCGCCCTGTACGCCGACATGATCATCGCCGAGCGCACGCCGGATTCGGCGCGCGGGCGGGTCTTTGGCTTATCCGGGTCCTTCATCGAGGCCGCCGAGTTCGCCGGGGCGCTCATCTTCACGGCGCTCGGCGATTCGCTCGGCGTGCCCGGCGCGATGGCCCTCGCCGGGGGCGTGGCCGCCGTCCTCGGCCTGGTCGCCTTGGGGCCGGGCCTCCCGGGGCTGCGCGAAGACGATGGGCGGCGCCGGGCCGCCGCGGGGTGGGTGGGTGGAACCTAGGCGTCGGTAGGACGGGCATAAAGCGTCCCTCGCCGGCGCTAACATTGGTCGCCGTGCCCCCCTTCAAGATCGTCTCCGAATTCGCGCCCTCCGGCGACCAGCCGACCGCCATCGAAGCGCTCGCCGACGGCATCGTGAAGGGGTACGACTACCAGACGCTCCTGGGCGTGACCGGGAGCGGCAAAACGTACTCCGCGGCGCATCTGGTCGAGCGGGTCCAGAAGCCGACGCTGGTCATCTCGCCGAACAAGTCGCTCGCCGCCCAGCTGGCGAACGAGTTCAAAGAGGTGTTCCCGCAGAACGCCGTCGAGTACTTCGTCTCGTATTACGACTACTACCAGCCCGAGGCGTACGTCCCGTCCTCGGACACCTACATCGAGAAGGACTCGTCGATCAACGACGAGATCGACCGGTTGCGCCATTCGGCGACGGCGGCGCTGCTGCAGCGCAAGGACGTCCTGATCGTCGCGAGCGTGTCGTGCATCTACGGCCTCGGCTCGCCCGAACAGTACGAACAGCATCTGCTGCGGCTCGTGCAAGGCATCGACGTCCCGATGGAGTACATCAAGCGCCGCCTGATCGACATGCAGTACGACCGGAACGACGCGAACCTGGCCCGCGGCAAGTTCCGGATCCGCGGCGACACGATCGAGATCCATCCCGCGTACGAGGAGCACATCCTCCGCGTGGAGCTGTTCGGCGACACGATCGAGAAGATGTCGCTGATGGACCCCATCACCGGCGAGGTGATCGGTGACGTCGGCGACACCAGCGTGTTCTCGGCGAGCCACTACGTGACGTCGCAGGACCGCCTGGACCGGGCGACCGCCGCGATCGAGCACGAGCTGAAGAACCGGCTGGCCGAGCTCGAATCGCAGAACAAGCTCCTCGAGGCGCAACGGCTCCGGATGCGAACGACCTACGACCTCGAGATGATGCGCGAGCTCGGTTTCTGTTCCGGGATCGAGAACTATTCGATGCATCTCGACGGACGCTCGCCGGGCGAGGCGCCGTACACGCTGCTCGACTACTTCCCGGACGACTACCTCGTGATCATCGACGAGTCGCACGTGACCGTGCCGCAGCTGCACGGGATGTACGAAGGCGACAAGAGCCGCAAGGACACGCTCGTCGAGCACGGCTTCCGCCTGCCGTCGGCGGTCGACAACCGGCCGCTGAAGTTCGACGAGTTCATCGGGAAGGTGAATCAGGTCGTGTTCCTGTCGGCCACGCCGAGCCCATACGAGCTGAAGATCTCGAAGCAGGTCGTCGAGCAGGTCGTGCGTCCGACCGGACTCATCGATCCCGAAGTCATCGTCAAGCCGACGAAGGGTCAGATCGACGACCTGATCGAGGAGGTCCGCAAACGCGTGGAAGTGGGGGAGCGGATCCTCGTCACCACGCTGACGAAGAAGATGGCCGAGGACCTGACCGACTACCTGCTGGAGATGGGGCTGCGGGTTCGCTACCTGCACTCGAACATCGACACGATCCAGCGGATCGAGATCCTGCGCGACTTGCGGCTCGGCGAGTTCGACTGCCTGGTCGGCATCAACCTCTTGCGCGAAGGTCTCGACCTGCCGGAGGTGTCGCTCGTGGCGATCCTCGACGCCGACAAGGAGGGGTTCCTGCGATCGGAGACGTCGTTGATCCAGACGATCGGCCGCGCGGCGCGCAACGTCTCCGGCCAGGTGATCATGTACGCCGACGCGTTCACCGACTCGATGAAGCGCGCGATCGGCGAGACGAACCGCCGGCGTCAGAGGCAGACTGCGTACAACAAGGAGCACAACATCGACCCGACGTCGATCCGCCGGAAAGTGTCCGACATCCTGCAGGCGGCCGGTCTCGCGGCCGAGGCTCCGACGCCGTACAAGACCGGGCGCAAGAAACGCGCCTCGCGCGACATCACCGGCGTCCCGAAAGACGAGCTTCCGCGCCTGATCCAGGCCCTGGAAGAGGAGATGCACGATGCCGCGCGCGAGCTTCGGTTCGAGTACGCGGCGCGCCTCCGCGACGAGATCAACGACCTCAAGCGTGAACTCAAAGTAGTCTCGTGATCCCGCTAACCCCGCGAACGAAGGAGTAGTCATGACTCAGAGAAGGAAGCTCGTCGCGATCCTCGCGTTCGCCGCCGCGCTGGCAACACTCGCCGCATGTGGAAACGACGAGACCCCGCGCGCCGGCGCGACATCTCCGTCGCCTTCTCCGTCGCCCACCGAGACGACGTTCACCGAGGCCGAGTTCACGATCACGACGCCGAATGGGTGGACGCGGGCGGACGCAACGTCTTCGGTGGACGCGAAGAAGGCAGTCCGCTATTCGGACGCCGCGGGCAACTACTTCATCGTCGCTCTCGACCCCGACGGATCGGACTTCGCCCCAGACGCCGTCTGGCGATACGCCGTCAGCGGTTCAAGATTCACGGTTGCTCGGAAGGAGGCCTGTCAGGGCCCGCCGCCGTGCAGCACGACCGACCCGCGCTACGACGTCTACCTCATGTGGGAGCCTGTGAACCAAACCGCGCCGAAGGTCGCCGGCCACACGTGGTACTTCATCTTGGGCAACACGAAGTCGACGACGATCGACGAGAGCTTGTTCGAGAGGATCGTGGAGAGCATCGTGGTCACGTCGTGAGGACAGACGCGTGAGCGCACTCGTCTCCGTCGAGGGGCTGCGCAAGACCTATCCGGACGGCACCGAAGCCGTGCGCGGCATCGACTTCGAGGTGCGCGAGAGCGAGTTCTTCGCCTTCCTCGGCCCGAACGGCGCCGGCAAGAGCACGACGATGAAGATGCTCATCACACTGCTCAAGCCGACGGCCGGACGCGCGACGATCGCCGGATACGAGCTCGGCCGGCAGGACCGCGAGATCCGGGAGGTGATCGGCTACGCGGCGCAAGACGTGAGCGTGGACGAGGACCTCTCCGCTCGCGAGAACCTCATCCTGTCGGGACGGCTGTATCACCTGTCGCAACGCCAAGCCGAGCAACGCGCCGAGGAGCTCCTCTCGGTGATCGGCCTCGCTGACGTCGCGGAGAAACGCGCCGCCTTCTACTCGGGCGGCATGCGGCGGCGGCTGGACCTCGCGCAAGCCTTGATGCACAAACCGCGGCTGTTGTTCCTCGACGAGCCGACCACGGGGCTCGATCCGCAGAACCGCCGCGCGATGTGGGACGAGCTGGAGAAGCTCAACCGGGAGGGGACGACGATCTTCCTCACGACGCAGTACATGGAGGAAGCAGACACGCTGTGCGAACGCCTGGCGATCATCGACCATGGCGTTCTCGTGTCCGAGGGCAGCCCGACCTCGCTGAAGGCAACCCTCGGCGGCGAGGTGCTGACGCTGTCGTTCACGACCGACGACCCCGAGGCCTTGCAGCGGCTGATCGCGCGCGGCGCGGAGGTCCTGCGCAGCATCGGCGGGCTCGCCGAGGTCCGCGAGGCCGAGCGCGAGGTACTCGCCAACCTGACGAACGGCGCCCACGAGATCCTGCCCGAAGCGCTGCGAGCTCTCGCGGCGAACGGGGTCGAGGCGCGGATCGCCGTGTCGCCGCCGACGCTCGACGACGTGTTTATCAAGGTCACCGGCCACGCCCTCCGTCAGGAGGAAGGGAAACGGACGCGGTGGTCGTTCGGCGGACGGCGGAGGCGCGGCTGATGGAGACGGCCAAGGTCACCTACGCGCTCTTCGTGCGGTCGCTGAAGCGCACGATCCGGCGGCCCGTGTTCCTGTCGATCTCGCTGGTGCAGCCGCTCGTGTGGCTCTTCCTCTTCAGCCAAGTGATGAAGAACTTCGGGAAAGCCGCCTTGCCGCCGGACGTCCCTTACGTGACGCTCTTCGCGCCGGCCGTGATGCTTCAGACGATCATGTTCGGATCGTTCCAGAGCGGGATGGCGATGGTGTCCGACATCGAGTTCGGCTTGATGGACAAGTTCCTCGTCGCTCCCATCAACCGCACGTCGATCCTGCTGGGCCGGCAGATGGCGGACGGCGCGCGCATGTTCATCCAGGGGGCCATCATCATCGTGTTGTCGCTCCTGCTCGGCGTGCACTTCGTGCACGGGCCGATCGGCGTCCTCGCGGCGTTGCTCCTCGCCACCCTTTTCGGGCTCGGCCTATCGGGCCTGTCGAATACGGTCGCTCTCCGCACCAAGAACTCCGAAACGACGCTGATGGTCATGAACTTCTTCCTCTTCCCGTTGCTGTTCATGTCGCCTGCTCTCGTTCCCAAAGGCTCGCTGCCGCACTGGGTCGAGGTCATCGGCCGCGGCAACCCGGTCGCCTACGCCGTGGAGGGCGCGCGAAACCTCACCGTCGGGATCGTCGAGCACGGCGCGCTGCGAACGACGATCGACTGGGGGCAGCTGGGGATCGCGATCGCCTTCCTCGTCGGGATCGCCGTGTTCTCGATGACGCTCTCGCGGATGGCGTTTCGCAAAGCCACGGCCTAGCCCGACGCGGTTCGCGGGGCCCGTTCCCGGGTAACAGTCTGTCGCCCACGAGGCCGACGAGAGGAGCGACATGAACATCGTGTGGTGGCTGCTGATCGGTTTGGTCGCCGGCTTCATCGCCCGCGCGCTGGTGCCGGGTCGCGACGCGATGGGCGCGCTCGGGACCATCGTGCTGGGTCTGGTCGGATCCCTCATCGGCGGCTTCATCGGAGATATCTTCACGAAGGGCGATCAGGACTTCTCGCCCTCCGGACTGATCGGCTCGATCGTCGGCGCCGTCATCGCGTTACTGATCTATCGCGCGATGTCCGGACGGAATCCGACGGCCGTGTGACGGAGCTTCTCGACGAGGCACGTTCGGCCGCCGATCGCGTCGTCTCGGCGGCCGAACGCGCGCTGCGCGACGCGCGTTTGTATCTCGCGTCACCCCAGGGGAAGAACCTGCGCACCAACGTCGCGCGCGGCTTGATGGCGGCAGCCCCCATCGTCGCCGGGACACCGCTGATGCGCCGGTCGTTGGTCGGGCGCGTTCTCGGACTGGCGGGCGCGGCCGCGGCCGTCGTCAAGGTCGCCGAGGCCATCCGCGACTGGGAGCCGGCCGAGCGGCCGGCCTGATCACCAGCCTCGCGTCCGCCAGGTCTCGACGAACGGCCGCTCCCGCCCGATGAACGTGTCGAGCCCGTGGCCCGGACAGACGCGTGTGTCGTCGGGCAGCGCGAAGAGCCGGCCGAGGGAGGTCATGATCTGGGCGAAGCGCTTCGGGTCGCCGTCGGTGTTGCCCGGTCCACCGGGGAACAGCGTGTCGCCGGAGAACAGGAACGGCTCGGAAACGAAGCACAACGACCCCGGCGTATGCCCCGGCGTGTGCAACACACGGATCGTCGCGTCGCCGATGCGGACCGTGTCGCCCTCGCCGAGATCCTCGGAGTTCACCGGCAACATGCGTGCGTCGCGCGCGTGCGCGTAGATCGGCACGTCGAGTTCGCCCTTCAACTTCGTGAGCGCTTGCACGTGATCGGGGTGGCCGTGCGTCTGCACGATCGCCTTCACCGTGACGTCGGCGACCTCGGCGAGGATCCGATCGGCGTCGTTCGCGCCGTCGACGATCAGCGCGACGCCGTTCGATGCGATGACATAGACGTTGTTGTCGAAGGCGCCCACCGAGAACTTCTTTACCTGGAGGCCGGCCGCGTCCGCGTAGAGGTGCGTCACGCCGCCGGGCGTGACGGAGCCGAACTCGACGGTGGCGGGCGGGTGCGGGGTCTCGTCTTCCGGGCTCACGCCCGAAGATTAGACCTCAACCTCGACCGTGAGCAGTTCGCTCGGCTCCAGCGCACGCACCACCAGGCGCGCCTCGTCGCGGATCTTCGCGGCGTCGCCGGTCGCCATCTTCTCGCCGTTCAGCTCGACGGCGCCGGCGATCACGTAGAAGTAGTGACCGAACCCGGCCGGGATGTCATGCCTGATAACGCGACTGACGTCCAGGGAGGAGATGAAGACGCGCGCCTCTTGGTGGACCGTCACGCCGGGCCCTCCGGGCGGCGAGATCACCTCGAGGAGCACGTCCGTCCGGTCCTCGTTCGTGTAGATGCGCTGCTCGGCCGACGGGGGCAGCCCGCGCTCGGCCGGCATGATCCACATCTGGATGAAGCGCATGGGCTCGGTCTCCGACGCGTTCTGCTCGGAGTGCCAGGCGCCCGACCCGAGGGTCATCCGCTGGACGGATCCGGCCGGGAGGACCCCGCCGGTGCCGATGTCGTCCTCGTGGCGGAAGGTCCCCTCGACCACGTAGGTGAGGCCCTCAACGTCCCGGTGCGGGTGAAGCGGCCAGATCGCGCCGGGGATCAGCCGGTCGTCGTTGAACACGCGGAGGGTGCCCCAGCCCATGTTGGCCGGGTCCCGGTAGTTGTCGAACGAGAAGTGCCAGCGGGCGGAGAACCAGCCGCCCTCGGTCTGGAATATCTCGGCGTCCCGCCGGAGTTCGATCACGGGACCCCACCCTACCGCCGGGCCCGGAAGCGTGTCCGGCGACCTCGCTATCATGGCCGGGTCCAGGAACCCGTGGGGGGAAACCGAGTCATGGAGAACTACATCCAGGTCGCGAAGGTCGACGACGTCCCGCCGGGCAGCGCGACCGTCGTAGACGTCAAAGGCATCGAGGTCGCCCTGATCAACTCCGGCGGTCAGTACTACGCGATAGGCAACGAGTGCACGCACGCGGGCGGCTCGCTCGGCGAGGGCGACCTCGTTGAGGAGAACCAGATCGAGTGCCCCCTGCACGGCAGCGTCTTCGACATCACCAGCGGAGAAGTGGTGAACGGCCCCGCCGACGAGCCGGTGCCGACGTACGAGGTGAAGGTCGAGAACGGCGTCGTCTTGGTGGCCGTGGACTAGACAGGACTCGTCTCAAAGGAGCGTTCCGAACAGCGAATGGCCACCGAATCGATCGTCATCCACGGCGCCCGTGAACACAACCTCAAGAACGTCCATCTGGAGCTCCCGCGCGACAGGCTGATCGTCTTCACCGGTATCTCCGGAAGCGGCAAGTCCTCGCTGGCCTTCGACACGATCTACGCCGAGGGGCAACGCCGCTACGTCGAGAGCCTGTCCAGCTACGCGCGACAGTTCCTCGGTCAGATGGACAAGCCCGACGTGGACTTCGTCCAGGGCCTGTCGCCGGCCATCTCGATCGACCAGAAGACCGCCGGGCACAACCCGCGGTCGACGGTCGGGACGATCACCGAGATCTACGACTACCTCCGCCTGCTGTACGCGCGCGTTGGCAAGCCGCACTGTCCGCGCTGCGGGCGGCCGGTCGCGAAGCAGACGCCGGACCAGATCGTCGACCAGGTGCACGCGCTGCCGGAAGGCACGCGGTTCCAGGTCCTCGCCCCCGTCGTGCGCGCGCGCAAAGGCGAGTACGAGAAGCTGCTCGAGGACCTCGGCAAGAAGGGGTTCGCGCGCGCCAAGGTCGACGGCGAGGTCCGGGAGTTGTCGGAGAAGATCCGGCTCGACCGCTACTACAAGCACTCGATCGAGGTGATCGTCGACCGGCTCGTGATGAAGCCGGGCATCGAGCGGCGCCTCGCCGACTCGATCGAGACCGCGCTGAACCTGGCCGAGGGCATGGTGTCGATCGAGCTGGTCGACAACGGCGAGGTGCAGACGTACTCGCAGCACCTCGCGTGCATGAACTGCGGGCTGTCGTTCGAGGAGCTGCAACCCAAGAACTTCTCCTTCAACTCGCCGTACGGCGCGTGCCCGCGCTGCGACGGGCTCGGCACACACCTCGAGGTCGACGAGGAGCTCGTCGTCCCCGACCCGGACGTCGCCGTGGAGGAAGGCGCCATCGCGCCGTGGTCCACGAGCCGGACCGAGTACTTCACCCAGGTGCTGGAGTCGGTGCGCACCCACGTGAAGGCGAAGCCGAAGATGGCCTGGCGGAAGCTGACGAAGAAGCAGCGGGACGTGTTCCTGTACGGGACCGGCGACGACCAGATCTACGTGAAGTACCGGAACCGGTACGGACGGACTCGCTCCTACTACACGTACTTCGAGGGCGTGGTGCCGTGGCTCGAGCGCAAGCTCGACGAGGCCGAGAGCGACTACCAGCGCGAGAAGATCGAGGAGTACATGCGCGAGGTGCCGTGTCCGGCGTGCAAGGGCACGCGCCTGAAGCCGGAGTCGCTCGCCGTCCACGTCGGCGGCGTGAACATCGCCGAGCTGTGCCGGATGTCGATCTCCGAGACCGACAAATTCCTGAAGACGCTCGAGTGGACCGACCGCGAGCACCTGATCGGCGACAGGATCATCAAGGAGGTCACGTCCCGGCTCGGGTTCCTGATCGACGTCGGGCTCGACTATCTGACGCTGGAACGCTCCGCGGCGACGCTGGCCGGGGGAGAGGCCCAGCGGATCCGGCTCGCCACGCAGATCGGCAGCGGTCTGGTCGGCGTGCTCTACATCCTCGACGAGCCGTCGGTCGGGCTCCACCAGCGCGACAACCACCGGCTGATCGAGACGCTGATCCGCCTGCGCGACATCGGCAACACGCTGATCGTCGTCGAACACGACGAGGCGACGATCCGCACCGCGGACATGGTCGTCGACATCGGGCCGGGCGCCGGCGAGCACGGCGGGGAGATCGTGCACGCCGGCTCGTTCAAAGATCTGTTGAAGAGCAAGAAGTCTCTGACCGGCCTCTACCTTTCGGGGAAGCGGCAGATACCGGTTCCCGAGTGGCGGCGCGCGCCGGGCGGTTCGTGGATCACGCTCAAAGGCGCGCGGCAGAACAACCTCAAGAACATCGACGTGCGGTTCCCGATCGGCTGCTTCGTGTGCATCACCGGGGTCTCGGGGAGCGGGAAGTCGTCCCTCCTCGCGGACACGCTGCACCCGGCTTTGATGTCGAAGATCTACAAATCGCGAACGGTGCCCGGGAAACACCGCAGCCTCGGCGGGATCGATCTGATCGACAAGGTCGTGAACGTCGACCAGTCGCCGATCGGCCGCACGCCGCGGTCCAACCCGGCGACCTACATCGGCGTGTTCGACCACGTCCGGCAGCTGTTCAGCCAGACGCAGGAAGCGCGTTCGCGCGGATATCTGCCGGGCCGCTTCTCGTTCAACGTCCGCGGCGGCCGGTGCGAAGCGTGCGCCGGCGACGGCCAGATCAAGATCGAGATGCACTTCCTGCCCGACATCTACGTGCCGTGCGAGGTCTGCAAAGGCAAGCGCTACAACCGTGAGACCCTGGATGTGACGTTCAAGGGCAAGAACATCTCGCAGGTCCTCGAGATGTCGGTCGAGGAAGGCGTCGCGTTCTTCGAGAACCTCCCGGTGATCCGGCGGCACCTCGACACGCTCAACGACGTCGGCCTCGGCTACATCAAGCTGGGACAGCCGGCGCCGACGCTGTCGGGCGGTGAGGCACAGCGCGTGAAGCTGGCCTCCGAGCTGTCGAAGCGCGCGACCGGGCGGACCGTGTACATCCTCGACGAACCGACGACGGGCCTCCACTTCGAGGACATCTCGAAGCTCCTCGGCGTGTTGCAACGGCTGGTCGACAACGGCAACACCGTCATCGTGATCGAGCACAACCTCGACGTGGTCAAGCAGGCCGACTGGATCATCGACCTCGGGCCCGAAGGCGGGAACCTCGGCGGTGAGATCGTCGCGGAAGGAACGCCCGAGGACATCGCGAAGGTGACGCGCTCGTACACGGGACGGTTCTTACGCGAAGTGCTCGGGCAGGCGCCCGAAGAGGAGACGGCGTAGGCACGGCGTGCGCAGTCTCGTCAGCTACTACGCGCTCTCGTTCAAGCTCGCGTTCTACATCGCGCTGATCTTCAGCGTCATCGCGGCGATCGTCGTTTTGCGGAGCCGCGACGCGAGGCACGCCACGCGATCGGTGTCGCGCGTGTTGGCGGTCGGGTCGGTCTTCGTCATCTTCGTCGCGACCGGACTGCCGCGCGACTGGCCGTTGCATTGGGGCGGGGGCGATCTGAAGCTCGCGCTCGGCGAAGGCGGCCTGGGGGAGTGGAGGCACGTCATCAACGAACCCAACTCGCTCGCGGCTCTCCTGATCGTGCTCAACGTCGTGCTGTACATCCCGCTCGCGTTCCTCGCGACGCTGGGCTGGAGGCGTCACGTGTTTGCGGTTCTGGTTGCCTGCCTCTTGGTCTCGTTGGGAGTGGAGTTCGCGCAGCTCGTCGCATTGAACGGCGTTGCGGCCACCGACGACGTGCTTCTCAACTTCTCCGGTGCCGTCGCGGGCGCGATCCTCGGCGTGATCGTCGTCCGGCGTCCGGCCCGGCCCCAGCCGGCGGGCTAGTCACGCCGGGTGGTTTTCGAGAAATAGGCCTCCGGTCCCTTATCACCGGCCCCGGAGCCGACGATTCTCTGTGTGAGCACCGCGCCAGAAAGTGTTGTGGCTCCAAGGATGAAGGCCTCGAGAGGGGCCGAGGGATGAAGGGCCTGGCAACTGCGCGGCCTCTAAATAGAAGACGATGTGGCGAAGGACGGGCCTTCCTGGGCCCGTCCTATCCTTTCGGGTTCCTTAAGAATGCGCGAGCCCCCTGAACCGGGCGGAACCTCGCGCTCCGGTCGTGCGTCTTTGGTCCGTCATGATGAGCGCCGTGATGGAAAGGACCGAGGCCCGGCCCTCCGGCCGTATGGCCGAGCTGTACCGGACCCACGCCCCGGCCGCGGCAAGGCTGGCCTTCCTCATGACCGGGGACGCGGCCCGCGCCGAGGACCTCGTCCACGACGCCTTCGTGAAGGTGATCGGGCGTTTCGGTGACATCCGTGATCCGGATGCCTTCGGCGCGTACCTGAAGCGGACGGTCGTCAACCTCGCGAACTCGTACTTCCGTCGCCGGCGGCTGGAGAGGGAGCACCTCGAGGCCGAGGGCCGGGCATACCGCGACGAGCCGGCCGGCGAGCGCGACCCCGTCGAGCGCGAGCACCTCTGGAAGGCGCTCGGCACGCTGCCGCCCCGCCAGCGCGCGGCGATCGTCCTCCGCTTCTACGAGGACCTGTCGGAACAACAGACCGCGTATGTACTCGGCGTCCCCGTGGGCACCGTGAAGTCGATGGTGTCGCGCGGCTTGGACGCGCTGCGAACGAAGGTCGAGAGGTGACACCCATGATCGAACAGGAGGTCCGTGACATGTTGCAGTCGAAGGTTCGCAGCGCGCCCGCGCTGGACGAGCCGCCCGCCAAGGTTCTTCGCCGAGCCCGCGGCCGCCGCGCGCTCAACGCGACGGGTGTCGCGGCCGTGGTGATAGTCGCGGCTGTCGGCTCGCTGATCGGCGTCCGGTCGCTCGGAACGTCACCGATCGAGCCGATAGTTCCGATGCCCGGAGGCGTGATCCCCTGGGTAGAGTCCTCGCCGGCCGCGGCCGGGAAGACCCCCTCGTGCACCGCCGAGGACCTTGTCCTAACGGCCGCCCCGGTTGAGGCGGGGAAACTGTCATTCGTGCCGAAGCACGCGGATGTCCACTGCAGACTCGACCTCGGGATCGGGCTTCGGATCCGGGACGCGGCCGGACGCGACGTCGGCCTTCGGCTGGACCTTGGACAGGAACCGGATGAGGGCCTGCTTATCGCGAACACCAGCCGTACGACCGACATCCAGGTCTCCTTTACGAACGGGTGTCTTCCGGCCGGCCCCCATCGTCTCGACGTGATCCTCCCGAACAAGGGCGGGACCCTGTCCGCGACGACGAGCGACAATCCCATGGCTTGTTACGGGACCGGCGATCAGCTCCGTGCGACGCTGTCCTTTGGCCCCGGCACCCTGCGCAGCATGGGGAATGTCGCCGATCTGCGTGTCGAGATCGAGGGGCTTCCGCGAAGCATCGCGCGAGGCCAGACCCTGCAGTACGTCGTGAAGATGTCCAACCCAACGAACGAGGCTATCCGGTTCGACGTTTGTCCCGCGTTCCTTCAGATCCTGGTGCCGGACTTCCGTCGGTCGCAAGAAAGCTGGGCGGAGGCCCACAACCTGAATTGCCGCGCGATCTCAGACGCCATTCCCGCGCATCGCAGCCTGCTCTTCGCGATGGAATACAAGGTGCGTGCCGACGCGGCACCCGGATCGGCCCAGCTGAAGTGGCTCTTCGGCAACGAGGTCCCAGGAAATCCTTTGGACACAGGAACCGTTCTGATCACCGAGTAGGCGCGGCAAGCTCCTTTTCGGTCCCGCTTCGCCGGGTGGTCACGCTCTCTACAATGGAGGCGTGACCACCCGGACCCTCCGGCGGCCGTCGCCGTCCGAGATCCCCGACCAGCCCGGCGTCTACCAGTTCAAAGACGCCCACGGGCGGGTGATCTACGTCGGGAAAGCGCTGTCGCTCCGCAGCCGTGTCTCGAGCTACTTCCAGGACGCGGCTGCGCTCCACCCGCGCACCGAGGCGATGGTCGAGTCGGCGGCCGACGTCGAGTGGATCGTGACGAAGAACGAGGTCGAGTCGCTCCACCTCGAATACAACCTGATCAAGCGGCACCGCCCGCGCTTCAACGTGCGCTACCGCGACGACAAGTCTTATCCGTACCTCGCCGTCACGATGGACGAGGAGTACCCGCGGGCGATGGTGATGCGCGGCCAGAAGCGGAAGGGCGTCCGGTACTTCGGGCCGTTCGCGCACGCGTACGCGATCCGCGAGACGCTCGACCTCCTGCTGCGGACCTTCCCGGTGCGCACCTGCTCGCAGGGCGTCTTCGACCGCTGCCGCCGGATCAACCGGCCGTGCCTCTTTTACGACATCGGCAAATGCGCCGCACCTTGCGTCGGGCACGTGAACACCGAGGAGCACCGCGGCATCGCCGAGGACCTCATCGACTTCCTCGAAGGCCGGTTCGAGCCTGTGCTGAAACGGCTCGAGAACGACATGAACCTCGCGTCGGGAGATCTCGAGTACGAGCGCGCCGCACGGCTGCGCGACCAGCTGACGAGCGTGCGGAAGGCGATCGAGAAGCAGGTCGTCGTCTCCGATCGCGACGAGAACTTCGACGCGGTCGCGGTCGCCGAGGACGAGCTCGAGGCGGCGGTCCAGGTGTTCTTCGTCCGCGGAGGCCGCATGGTCGGCCGGAAAGGCTTCGTGGTCGACAAGGTCGAGGAGATGGACACGCCGCGGCTGCTTGCGACGTTCCTGCGCGACCTCTACATGACGGAAGAGGACATCCCCCGCGAGATCCTTGTGCCGGCGCTTCCGGCCGATGAAGATCTTCTCACGGCATGGCTTTCGGAACGGCGCGATGGTCGCACAGAGTTCCGCGTTCCTCACCGCGGCGAGAAGCGCGCGCTGCTCGAGACGGTCGAGCAGAACGCGACCGAGGCGTTCGCGCATCACAAGCTGAAACGGCGCTCGGACTTCGCTGCGCGCGCCAAGCAGCTGACCTCGTTGCAAGAGGCGCTGGGACTCCCGGAGGCGCCGTTGCGGATCGAATGCTTCGATATCTCCAACACGGGACCGACCGAGGTCGTCGCATCGATGGTCGTGTTCGAGGACGGCCTGCCGAAGCGGTCGGACTATCGCCGCTTCAAGATCAGAGGCGTCGAGGGACAAGACGACTTCGCCTCGATGGCCGAGGTCGTGCGGCGGAGGTTCCTCCGCTACATCGCCGATCGCGACAAGGCGCCGTCGAGGGGGCGCAAGTTCGCCTACCCGCCGAACCTCGTGGTGATCGACGGCGGCAAAGGCCAACTGAACGCCGCGACGACGGTGCTGGCCGAGATCGGGGTCCAAGAGGTCAGCGCGATCGGTCTCGCGAAGCGCTTCGAGGAGATCTACATGCCGGGCCGCTCGGAGCCCCTGCAGATCGCACGCGGGTCGGAGGCGCTGTACCTCCTCCAGCACATCCGCGATGAGGCCCACCGGTTCGCGATCACGTATCACCGCACGTTGCGCGACCGGCGGGTCCGCGAAAGCGCCCTCGACCGGGTCCCGGGCATCGGCGAGGAGCGCAAGAAACGACTGTTGAAGACCTTCGGCTCCGTCCGCCGTATCCTTCAGGCGAGTGAGCAAGAGCTGGCCGAGGTCGTTCCGGTCTCGGTCGCGAGGAGGGTGCAGCAGGTGCTGCGAGGGCTCGAACCCGGCAAGAACGGCGACGGTTGATGGCACGCGCCCAGAAGGCACGTTCCGAAGAGATCGTGGAGCTCCCCGATTTCACCATCATCACGGGCTTGTCCGGGGCCGGACGCTCCGAAGCGGCGAAGGCGCTGGAGGATCTCGGGTACTTCGTGATCGACAACCTCCCGCCGGCGCTCATCGGGAAGATGGCGGAGCTGGCGCAACGGCCGGGATCGTCGGTGCAGCACATCGCGCTCGTCGTCGACGTGCGCGGCCGCCAGTTCTTCTCCGAGCTCACGGAGGCGCTGAAGGAGCTCGCGCAGAACGGCGTCGACTACCGGATCCTCTTCTTGACCGCGGGCGACGACGTCCTGGTGCGCCGCTTCGAAGCGACGCGCCGCCGGCACCCGCTCGCCGATCGCGTGATCGACGGCATCCAGCGTGAACGCGCGCTCCTCGAGTCGATGCGCGCGCAAGCGGATCTCGTGATCGACACCAACGACCTGACCGTCCACGATCTGCGCGACCGGATCGTCGGTACCTTCTCGAGGCAGCCACGCGAACAGCGGCTCCAAGCGACCGTCGAGTCGTTCGGGTACAAGTTCGGGATCCCCATGGACGCCGACCTCGTCCTCGACGTCCGTTTCCTTCCCAACCCTCACTGGGTCGAGGAACTGCGTCCGCTGCCCGGCACCGATCAGCGGATCCGCGAGTACGTCATGACGCGGCAAGCGACGCGAGACTTCCTGGAGCGGTTCGACGAGATGCTCGAGGTCTTGATCCCCGGGTACCTGACCGAGGGGAAGCGCTACCTCACGGTCGCGATCGGATGCACCGGCGGTCGGCACCGCTCGGTGGTCGTCGCCGAGGAGATCGCCGACATGCTTCGCCGTCGCGGCTTGCCGGTCGCGATGGAGCATCGCGACATCGATCGCGGCTGACCTCGACGCAGGAGAGCCGTGCCGGATCCCCGCATCGTTTGCATCGGCGGCGGCCACGGCTTGTCCGCCGCTCTTGCGGCCGTCCGCCAGATCACCGGTGATGTCACCGCGGTCGTCACCGCGGCCGACGACGGTGGGTCCTCCGGGGTCCTGCGGGAATGGCTCGGCATCCCGGCGCCCGGCGATCTGCGGATGGCGATCGCGGCGCTGGCCGGCGATCAGGCCCGCGCTGCCCTTATCCAATACCGGTTCAGCGAGGGGGACCTCGCGGGTCATCCGCTCGGCAACCTGCTGATCGCGGCGCTGGCCGACCTGCGCGACGACTTCGTCGCCGCGGTCGATGAGGC
>JBASRP010000250.1:0-6093 GCA_049273905.1 Actinomycetota bacterium | reverse complement strand
CCCTCGGATTCCGTCACCAGAAGCTCGCGCGGCTGAGCGCGGCGCTTGCGCGGAGCCGGGACCGACGCCGGCGCGGACGACCGCGGCACGCGCGGCCCGACGAGGTCGAGATAGATCACGCGGATCGCGCGCGCGATGAACAGATACAGCAAGGCGAGGAAGAGGAACTTGAGGATGCTGAGGACGAGAACGGGCACGGTCCGTCAGGCTCCGTGGTACTCGATCGTCGTCTCCCCGACCTCGATGCGATCCCCCTCCGCCAAACGGTGCCGGCGGACCGGCTTGCCGTTGACGATCGTTCCGTTCGTCGACCCGAGATCGATCACGACCCACTCGTCGCCTTCGCGGCGGACCTCGGCGTGCTTGCGCGAAACGCCGGAGTCGGACAGGACGATGTCGCAGGCGTCGAGCCTGCCGATCGTAAGGGTGTCCTTTGACAACGGATACGGACGCCGTTTCGATCCGGTCACGACGAGCTCGGCGTCGTGGTCACTTGCCATCTGCAGCAGCTGCGTGTGCGGCCCGGCCTGCTCGGCTTCCTGGTCTTCACCCTCGACGACCAACGCGTCGACGCGGAACGTTCCCTGCGCCTGAGAGTCGTCCTCGATCAAACGGATGTTGGGCGGTCCGAGGAGACGCCAGCCTTCGCTCGACGCCGCGCGCCGCGCGACCGCGCCGAGCTCTTTCGCGAGCGCGTTCTCGACCGGCTTCAAGCGTTCGATGTCCTTGGCCGCGAGGAAGAACGTGAACTCGTTCGGGACGTACACGTTCGCAACGGAGACCGTCTTCTGCTCCTCCATCGCCCGCACCATGCGCTTGCCGAGCTCGACAGGCTGCACGCCGCCGCCGGGCAGCGCACGCGCGAAGAAGCCCTCGACGACGGTCTCGAGGCGACGTTCGAAATCACGAAGGATGCCCAGGTGAGTTCCTCCCGACGGAATCCTATATTTCCATCCTCCCGGTGACCGAAGCAGGCACCTTCGGGCGTCAAGGCCCGCTGGTAACGGTCATGACCGGCAAAAGGGAGAGGGTTGTGCGGGCGAGAGGACTTGAACCTCCACGCTCTTACGAGCACACGGACCTGAACCGTGCCTGTCTGCCAATTCCAGCACGCCCGCAGGGCGGCCCAAAGTGTACTAGGCGTCGCTCTCAGGAATCGAAGGCCGACTCCACGTAGCTCAGGATGTCGTACACGCGCACCTCCTGCGCTTCGGGGGAGGCGAGCCTTTCGTTGACCATCTCGGCGACCGCGCGTCGCACCTCTTCGTCGACGTCGCCGATCCGCTGCAGGAACCGGGCGCGCAACTGCTCGGCCTCGAGCCGGACCTTCACGTCGTCGGCGGTCACCGTGTTCACGTCGATGATCAGCATGACGGGAGCGACGGCGCGAACATCGAGTCGCAGCGCGACGTCGACGCTTCCGGTGTAGCGGTGCGAGACGCCGGCGACGCGGACATCGAGGTTGAGCTCGATCGGGATCACGGCGTCGAACGAGAGACGCTCGCGCGTGAGGACGACCTGCGGCCGGATCGGCCCGATCCGGCCCGTCGCCATGACCGAGGCGGCCCCGCCGGGCCCCGCCTGCATCGGACCGACCGCGAGCTCTTCACCGGCGAGCCGCTCGATCGTCGCGCCGACGCGTTCCGGCGTCACGATGTTCGCGACGAAGTTGGCGCCGAACTCCTCGTACGAGATCTCGTCCATCGGAGGCCGCCGGGCCGGCCGGTTCCTACTGCGTGCCGGGCAGCACGACCGAGATCTGATCCTTCCGGACCTCGATCACGTCGGATTGGGCGAGCACGCTCCGTCCGTCGAGCGTCTTGACGGTCGCATCGGTGACGGGGACGAACTCGCGCGGATCGCGCACCAAAGCCTCCCACGCGTCCGTGAAGCGGTCGAGCTCCTCGGACACGTGGATGTTGCCTTCGATCCAGAACGTCGTCGTCAGGATGGTGCACATGTGCGCGCGCACACCGGGCGCGCGCCCCGCAGCTCGCATCGCGCGCCGGAGCCGGTCCATCAACGCGGCGGGCGTGAACGGCTTGGAGAGGTACTCGGCGTTCTTCGCGGCCGCCTTGTCCATGACCTCACTTCCGGTCACACCGGTCAGGATCACGACGGGCATCGTGCCGAAATGCTCGTTGGCGCGGATGCGATCGAGGAGGTCCCAGCCCGACTCGCGTCCGTACAGCCAGAGGTCGAGGATCGCTGCGTCCGGGTCCTCGGAGATCAGCGCGGCCCACGCGCTGTTCACGTCGGCGGCGTGGACGCCGATGAAGCCTTCCTCGAGGAGAAGCTCCTTGACGAGCGCGGCCACGTTGACGTCGTCCTCGCAAACCAAGACCTTGCGCATGGCTCCTCCCGGACCGGTGGTCCCCGATCGGACCGGAGCAGAGTTTAGGGCAGGGGATACGGTCCTGTTACTCTCCCGGGAACGTGGAGCGCGTTCAGGCTCACAGCGTCTCGATCGCGTACGACGCCGTCGGCGAGGGCGATCCCGCGATCCTCGTCATCCCGCAGTGGTTCCTCTCCTCGCGTTCGATGCGCGCGTCCGCGCTCGTGCGCCGGCTTGCCGAGCAACACCGGGTTCTGTTGTACGACCGGCGTGGCACCGGCGAGTCGGACAAGCCGGGCCCGCCGTACACGACCGCGCGCGATTCCCGCGACCTCGGCGCGGTCGTCGACGCGCTCGGTTTGAGCGATCTGGTCGTGCTCGGCATGGGGATCCGCGGCAGCCAGGTGGCTCTGCATTTCACGGGCCACTTCCCGGAGCGCGTGCGCTCCGTCGTGTGCATCGGCGGGACGCCGCGGCTGGCGGCCGGGCCCGAGTGGCCGTACGGGATCTCCGACGCGGCCTGGCAGAAGGCGTTCGGCGACCTGGAGTCGCGCGACGAACCGCCGCCGGGCGCGTCGATCGCGATGCGGGACGACTGGACGGCCGCCGGGCGGGAAGCCGCGATCGACATCCTCTCGTACACACGCGACGAGGACCTGCGGCCGTTCCTCCGCAAGGTCACGCCGCCGACCCTGGTCATCCACCTGTCAGGGGATCCGCTCGTGCCGTTCGAGGCGGCGCGCTGGCTCGCCGAGTCGCTTCCGGCTGGGACGCTCGAGCTCTTCGAGGCCGGCCGCGAGGTGCCGTTCCACGCGCCGGCCGAGCTCGCCGACCACATCGAGGCGTTCCTCCGGGAGGGATAGGCGGGTTTCGGAAGAAACCACTGCACGGGTACGATTCCGAAACACGAAGTTACCGCCCGGTAGGAAAGGCAGGGACGCGCGATGAGCGTCATCCAGATCCCCTCCGAATTGATCGAGCTGCGCAACGCGATCCGCGACTTCGTCGAGCGCGAGATCCTCCCGGTCGAGCAGAAGTACGCGCAGGAGCTGCAAGAGACCGGCACCATCGCGAACGCGGAAGAGGAGCGCAAGAAGATCCGTAAGCGTTCCGTGGATCTCGGCTTCTACACGCTTCACATGCCGGAAGAGCTCGACGGTGGCGGCCTGTCGTACCTCGGGCAGGTGCTGATCCACGAAGAGGTCGCGCGCTCCGGGTCGCTACTCGCCGGCCGCGGCGGCGTGCTTCCGTCGGTCGAGGGCCCGACGATCATCCTGGCGGACTGCAACGACGATCAGAAGAAGCGGTACCTGGATCCGTTGATGCGCGCAGAGAAGGAGATGTGCTTCGCGCTCACGGAGCCCGAGGCCGGGTCCGACGCCACCCAGATCCGGACGCGTGCCGAGCAGAAGGACGGCATCTTCGTGCTCAACGGGCGGAAGCACTTCATCACGCACGGCGCCGAGGCCGACTTCGCCGTGGTGTTCGCGGTCACCGACCCCGAGGCCGAAAAGCGTGCGCGCGGCGGGATCACCGCGTTCTTCGTCGACAAGGGCACGCCCGGTTTCGAGGTGTCGCGCATCCAGTACACGGCGTCGACGGTCGACCGTCCGGCCGAGCTGACGTTCGACAACGTCGAGGTTCCGGCGGAGAACGTGCTCGGCGAGATCGGCAAGGGGTTCTACTCGGCGATGCGCTGGATCAACGGCGGCCGGCTCAACATCGCGTCGAGCGCTCTGGGCATCGCGCAGCACCTGCTCGACCAGATCACCGAGTACGCCAAGACCCGCAAGGCCTTCGGCCATCCGATCGGCTACTACCAGTACATCCAGCAGTACATCGTCGACTCGTGGTGCGAACTCGAGGCGGCGCGCGGACTGGTTTACGAGATGGCGTCCCGCATCGACGACGGCGCCGACGGTCGGCGCGAGGCGGCCGCCGCGAAGCTGTACGCAACCGAGATGGTCGGCCGCGTCGCCGATCGCTCGATCCAGGTCTACGGGGGCAACGGCTTCATGACCGAGACCGGCGTGGAGCGCTTCTGGCGCGAGGTCCGCGCGCAGCGACTGTACGAAGGTACGAGCGAGATCCTCCGCAACAACATCGCGAAGACGCTGGGGCTGTAGGCGTGGCGCTCGCCTGCTTCATCTCGCCGGGCAAGGACTTCCCGTCCGCCGTCGCTCGCGTGAAGGCCGCCGAGGATCTCGGCTACGAGATGGTCCTCGCGACGACGACGACCGGGCGCGACGGCTTGATAACCCTCGCCGCGTACGCGGCGGGGACGTCGAAGATCAAGCTCGCCACGGGGGTGTTGCCGGCGCTGCCGCGGCACCCGCTGTCGCTCGGGATCCAGGCCGCGACGCTCGACGAGCTCTCCGGCGGTCGCCTCGTGCTCGGCATCGGACCGTCGCACAAGATCTCGATGGAGGGGTTCTACGGGATCGAGCTCACCAAGCCGGCGAAGCGCATGCGCGAGTACGTCCAGATCCTCCGGTCGCTGTTCACGACGAACGCGGTGTCGTTCGACGGCGAGTTCTACAAGGCGCAGTGGACGTTCATGGGATACGGCGCGCGCAAGGACCTCCCGATCTACATCGCGGCGATGGCGCCCGAGATGGTGAAGCTGTGCGGGGAGCTGTGCGACGGCGACGTGCTGTGGGCGTGTCTGCCGACGTTCATCCGCGAGAGCGTGGCGCCGGGTATCCGCGAGGCGGCGAAAGCCACCGGACGCGATCCGTCGGCGGTGGAGATCATCGCGGCGATCCCGACGGCGCTGACGACGAACCCGGAGGCGGCGCGCGACGTGTTCCGTAAGGAGTTCTTCGTCTACATGAACCTGCCGTTCTACCGGCGCTCGATCGCCGGTGCGGGGTACGAGGGCGAGCTGAAGGCCTTCGACGACGCGCTGGCGTCCGGCGATTCGGCCGGGGCGATGGCCGCGATCAGCGAGCGGATGGTCGACGAGTTCTGTGCCTTCGGCGACGAGAAGAAGATCGCCGACAAGTACGCCGAGTACCGCGACGCCGGCGTAACACTGCCGGGCGTCGGCTTGGGCGCCGCCGGCGACGGGTTCGCCGGGTTCGAGGCGACGCTCGAAGCTGTGGCTCGCGTCGCCGGGTAGACGATGCGCGCCGTCCGGTTCCTCGGCATCGGGAAGCCGCTCGAGGTCGTCGAGGTTCCCGACCCGTCGCCGGGCCGGGGCGAGGTCGTCGTCAAGGTGGCCGCGTGCGGGATCTGCGCGTCCGACCTCCACATGATGGACGGCTCGCTTCCGGTGCGGACGCCTCCGCCCATCACGCCGGGCCACGAGGCAGCCGGAACCATCGCCGCGATCGGCGAGGGCGTCGCCGGGTGGGAGCACGGCGACCGCGTGACGATCTATGCGGGGAAGCCGTGCGGTGAGTGCCCGGCCTGCCGTGCGGGACGGCCCGAGCAGTGCATGGTTCCCCTGACGCTCGGCGTCGACTACGACGGCGCGTGGGCCGACTACGTCGCCGTTCCGGCGGAGGCGTGCGTGCGTTTGCCCGACGAGGTGCCGTTCGAAGTGGGGGCGATCCTCGCCGATTGCGTCGCGACACCCTTCAACGCCGTCGTCGACGTCGCGCAGGTGAAGGCCGGGGAGCGTGTCGCCGTGTTCGGCATCGGGGGCCTCGGCACGCACGCGGTTCAGATAGCGCGCATGGCCGGCGCGGGATTCCTCGCCGCCGTCGATCCCTCTGCGGGCGCGCGCAAGCGGGCCTTGTCGCTCGGCGCCGACC
>JBASRP010000248.1:0-3129 GCA_049273905.1 Actinomycetota bacterium | reverse complement strand
GTCGGCGGTGTACTGGTTCTTCGGCGATCCCGCGGTCTGGCTCACCTTCGCGGGTCTCCCGATCGCGGCCCTATCGTTGCGCGAGCTTGTTTTCGAACGCCCGCGCCTTCTCATCGCGCTGTTCGTCCCGCTCCTCATCGCGGACGCGACCACGATCTTCCGGGCGGAAACGGAGCGGGTGGGCATCTTCGCCTACCCGTTCGTCGCCGTCGCGGCCGGTATCGCGCTGGCCCGTTGGGAGGAGCGCACCGGCGCGCGTCGTCCGGGCGTCGTGGCGGCGCTCGTTACCTTCGGCGCTTTGCAGGCGATCGCGCTCGAGGCGCTCTTCCACACCTTCTGGTAGCGGCGTCCGACCCGGGGTTCATCGGCCGGCCCGCCGCCGGAGCGCGCGGAGGCGTTTGCGCGCTGCGGGCGGGAGCAGCCCTTTCACCGAGTCGAGGCGGCGCGAGCGCCGGTCGAGCCTGGCGAGGCGCTCACGAAGGACCGCGTTCACCTTGGTAAGGCGGGCTCGGTCGGTCGCGAGCGTCGCGGCCCGTTCCTCGAGCCGTTCGACCTTGCGTTCATCGCCCGACGAGTACCAATCCGGGAAGGCCCTGCTCGATCCCTTCGTTCCGGTCGATGCATACCGGTCGGCCAGCATCGCCGCCACCACCGGCGCGTCGTGTATGCGAGCGACGTGGGCGCGTCCGCGGCTCGCCAGGTCGAGACACATCGGGCGGTCGGTGATCAGGTCGCGCATCCGCTCCACGAAGGTCGCCGGATTGACGTTGTAAACGGGAACGTCCCCCCCGAACGAATCCAAGACGGCGTCCGATATGTAAGAGACGGCGACGCGACTCGAGGCCATCGTCTCCATCGATACCAGCTCGTAATCGCCGGTCAGGACGTTATCGATGACGATGTCGGCGGCGCGGATGCGCGCGCGCGCCTCGTCGTGCGGGACGTCCTCGACGAGCGTGAGATCGAAGGGAACGCCCTCACGCTTCAGGGCCTCGAGCCCCTCGAGGATCATCTCCGTCCCCTTCTTCCCTCGCCGCGAAGGGATGTGCAGGACCTGTGGCACCGGCCGGATCGATGGTTCCTGTTCCGGCCACTCGGTGAGGTCGATGATCCGCGGCATCCACTCGGCGTCCGGCACGAACGGGAAGTAGTCGGTGGAGACGACGAACATGCGGTCCACGAAGGTCCGGATCACTTGGGTGCGCTTCGTGACGAGGTCGTCGTCGACGTCGAGATCGGAGAAACGGAAGTAGCTCCAGGGCGTGTACTCCTCGTGGATCTTTCGCACGCGGATCTCGCTTCCGTGGAACGTCATGAAGACCTTCTTGCCGAGCATACGCAGCAACGGAAGATCCCACAGGAACGGCATCGGCACCCACGAGGGGATCAGCGTGCGCGCGAAATGGAAATGGAAGACGTCGAACCGCTGGATCGCCTCGGTCAGGAGGTCGAACACCATCTTCGTGTCGTGCGACGAGGTGTCGATCGCGCGGTCCACCGGGAATCCGAAGCGGTTCGTGTCGTACTCCCAGACCTCGACCTCGTGACCCAGCGCGCGCAGGCCTTTCGCCGCGTACCAGGCCTGGTTCGCGATGTTGGCGGGTGCGTGAAGGATCCTCATCGTGTCCGTCGGATGTGGTCCGCCCGGCGAGGATACCCGAGTCCGCAGCCGGTGTCCGCGAATCGTCGCGCGTTTTGTCTTAGCATTCCGCCATCATGAACGGCGGCCGGATAGGACGCGTCATCCGCTTCACGTCGCGGCGGATGATCCGGAGGCTGCGGTCATGGGACGGCGCGTTCCGGCGCTGGGTGCGCCCGGTCTCCGGTCCAGTCCGCCGTGCCGTCGCCCGCCAGGTGGCGTTCCTGCGCGCGCTCGCCCGGATCGCGCTCCATCGCGACGATCCGGCCCTGGACCGGCCGGCGTTCCGACAACCGATGCGCGTCGCCCTCTACAGCCCGTCGAGTTTCAATACGATCGACGGATCCTCCGTCTGGCTCCAATCGACCGCGCGCGCCCTTCACGAAGATCCCCGGCTGGGTATCGTGATCCCCCTCCGCGCGGACGACGCGCGTGGTGTGTTCACAGACGGGCTGCGCCGGCTCGACCGCGTCGCGCTGGTGGACAGCGCGCGGTTCCGGTTCGGCGCCAAGGACTTGCCCGTCGCCGGCGTCATCCGGATGCTTCGATGGCTCGACGCGCGCGCCCGGTTCGACATAGTCATCCTGCGCAGCTACCGGGTCTGTCTGGCGGCGGCGAACGCGGGCGCGTTCGCCGGCCGACTGTGGTCCGCCTACATCTGGGAGCCGGAACGGGACGCCCGCGATGCCGCGTACGTCGACGGTATGCGAGTGATCGCGCGTGCGTCGCGCTACGTCATCGTCCAAACCCGGCGCGTAGGAGCAGAGGTCGAGCGGCTCGTTCCGGAAGCCGCCGGCAAGATCCTCCTGATCTCGCCGGCGATCCCGTCGCGCGAAGGATCGCCCCTTCCAAAACCCCGCCAGCGTCTGCTGTACACAGGGAAGCTCGTGCCGCATTATCGGTTCGAGGAGCTCGTGAGCCTCTTCACGACTCTGCGGAGCGACTATCCCGACCTTGAGTTCCACGTCGCCGGCGACAAGATCCCCGCGCAGAAAGACGACCCGGACTACCGGCGCCGGATCCTGCGCTTGCTGCAGGAGAGCCCCGGTCTCGTCTGGCATGGCGGCATCGCGCGCGAGGCGGTCATGGATCTCCTCGGGGAGGGCGGCGTCGCGCTCAACGTTTGGGACCCCGCCTACGCTGAGGGCCTGAACGACCTCGTCGTTCCCTCGAAGACGCTCGAGTATTGCGCCGCGGGTGTCCCCGCTGTTGTGCAGCGCACGACGGCGCACGAGGACATGCTCGGGAGCGCCTATCCGTTCCTCGTCTCGGGTGTGGCCGACGCCGAGCAGGCCGTCCGCCGCCTCTTGAGCGATGAAGCCACCTATCGCGACGCGGCGCGGCGCGCCCGGGAGAGCGCCGAGGCATTCAGCTACGAAAGCGTCTACGCGGGTCTGAAGCCGGCGCTGGACGGTGCCGTGGGCGTCGATACCGCCGGCGAAGCTCGCCGGGCGTCCGGCGCCGCGCGCTAAGGTCGCTCAGCGTGGAGC
>JBASRP010000245.1:0-4141 GCA_049273905.1 Actinomycetota bacterium | reverse complement strand
GGGGGCGGGATTTGAACCCGCGACCTCTGGGTTATGAGCCCAGCGAGCTACCGAACTGCTCCACCCCGCGTCGTGACCGACATGCTAGCAGAGCCCGTGAAAGGCCTCAGCGGGGCGTCGGCGTGGGGCTCGCGCGGTTGGCTCGCTCCAGGGCGTCCTGCGCCGCGTCCACCTCGCGCTGGTACGTGGCGAGGTCCCCGCGCCGCAGCGCGTCGTTCGCGCGCTGCAGGTGCTGCAGAGCCTCGGCGATGAGCTCGTCCTCCGACGCGCCGGTCGGCGGCGGCTGCACCGTGCCCGGCCCCTCGATGGGCGCCTCCGCACCCTGACCGAACAGAGCCGCGAGCGCCTTATCGAGGCTCTCACCCATCACAATGTTCTCGCCGGACACGGCGACGACGCGTTTCAGCTCGGGGAGGGCGCGCTCCGACGCTTCGAGGTAAAGCGGCTGCACGTACAGCAGCGAGTTCTCGATCGGGATCACGAGTAGGTTGCCGTAGCGCACGATCGAGTTGCTCTGGTTCCAGAGCGTGATCTGCTGCGAGACCGCAGGATCCTGGTTGATACGCGCCTGGATCTGCTCCGGCCCGGGGATGTTCTGCGAGCGAGGGAAGACGAACGACAGCATCTCTCCATACCCGTTCGGGTCGGAGCGCGCGGCGAGCCACGCGGTCATGTTGGTGCGCCGTGTGCCGCTGCCCTGTTGCGAGAACGGCGCGAACGGAAGCATCAGGATGAACTGTTGCTCCTGTTCGCCGGGCAGTCTCATCAGTACGTAGTAGGGCGGGAACGTGTCGTCGGCCTCGCGCGGGCGGGGATCGTTCGGGATACGCCAGGCATCCTCGCGTTGATAGAAATCGCTCGCGGTCTTGATGTGGTACAGCGTGTACTGCGCCGCCTGTACCGTAAACAGGTCCTCCGGGTACCGGAAGTGCGATCGCAGGTCCGTCGACACCGCCGTGGCCGGCTTGAAGATGGCGGGCCAGATGCGGCGCCACGCACGGATGACGGGATCCGATTCGTCAACGACGTACAGTGTGATCTTTCCGGTGAGCGCGTCGACGGTCGCCTTCACGGAGTTCCGGATGTAGTTCGCCGTCCCGCTGATCCGGGAATCCGTACCGATGATCTGACCCAGGTCGAGCCGCTGCGAGTACGGATACATGTCGGTCGTCGTGTAGGCGTCGTTGATCCATGTGAGACGCCCGTCGACGATCGCGATGTACGGATCGTGGTCGAACTTCAGGAACGGCGCGGCCATGCGCAGCCGGTCGCTGATCCTCCGCCGGAAGATGATCCGCGAGTCCTTGTTCACGGCGCCGGAGATCAACACGTTGAAGTCGCGGAACCGCCAGGCGAACGCCGCGCGGCGGAAGAACCCCTTCATCTGGATACCGCCGTCACCCGAGTACTTCGTCGTCTGGAGCTTCTCGCCCGTCGGGTAGTCGACCTCGTCCTCTGCCGTATTGACGAGGACGAACGGGACGTCCTCGGTTTCGCCGAAGTAGATGCGCGGCTGGTCCACCTTCGGGAACCCGGAGGCGGTCTGGCCGGGGATATCGCTCAGCAAAAAGGACGGCTGCCCGTCTGAGGTGACCCGATCGACGCGGCTCGCGACAACCTCGAAGCCGTGCGTGTACACGAGGTGGTTGTTGAGCCACGTGCGCGCCGACGACGGCAAGCCCGACTGGAAGATCTCGCGAGCGGACAGCATGACTTGCCGCCGCGTGCCGCCGACGTTGTAGCGATCGATGTCGACGTCGAAGAACTCGTAGTACGGAGTGATCCGCTGCACCTGCGTGTAGACGTCGTTCAGGACGTCGGGGCTCCACAGGCGGATGTTCTCGACGGTGGAACGGTTGCGTTGGATCGCCTGTGCGTTTAGTTGCTGGGCCGCGGTGAACGTCTTGACCGTGATGTTCTTGTCGTCGATCCCGAACGCCGCGCGCGTCTGTTCGATGTTCCGTTCGATGAACGGTGTCTCTTTCACGCGCTCCTGGGGGTTGACGCTGAACCGCTGCACGAGAGCCGGGTACAAGCCGCCGGCCAAGATCGACGTGAGTGCGAGGATCCCCACCGCCGCCGCGGGCATAATCCACCCGCGCAAGCGGATGTTGATGAGGAACAGGATGCCGGCGACAATCGCGATGATTACCATCAGCTTCAGCGCGGGCCACTGCGCATGGACATCGGTGTACGACGCCCCGTTGATCGTGCCGCGCTTCGAGAACAGCAGGCTGAACTGATCGAGCCGGTAGCCCCACGCCTTCAGAAGGACCAGCACGCCGAGGAGAACCGACAGGTGCGCCTTCACCTGCGGCGTGACGCGCTCCCCCACCGGGCCCGAGCGGATCCCGCCCATGAAGTAGTGCGCGACGCCGACCACGATCGTGATGACGAGCAGCGACGAGAAGCCCCAGGTGAAAAGGAAACGGTGGAACGGCAGTTTGAAGATGTAGAAGCCGATGTCCTTATGGAACAGCGGATCGACGGTGCCGAACTTCTCGCTGTGCGAGAACAGCAGCCAGTTCCGCCACTGGGCCGTTGCGCCGCTGCCGGCGAACAACCCGAACAACAGCGAGATCCCGACGACACCCCAGCGCACGTACGGGCGCAAGGTCGCGCGGTAGCGTTCGAGCACCTGGTCCTGCATCGTAAACAGTCGGGACGGGCTCGTGAGCTTCTGCACGACGAAGAGGTTGACCAGCAAGACGACGGCGAAGATCGCGCCGAACGCCAGGCCGAGCATCGCCTTGGTCCAGATCTGCGTGGTGAAGACGTCTTTGAAGCCCGTCTCCTCGAACCACAGCAGGTCGGTGTAGAAGGTGGCGCCGCTGCCGAGCAGGATCAGGAAGACGACGAGGCCTGCGATCGACACGATGAGTGAGCGCCGGGAGACGCGCGGACGGGAACCACTACCGGGGATCTTCACGCGCCGGAACACTAGCAATTCCGGCGAAGCGGGGCGCACGGCTCAGGGCCGCGCGACGGATCAGCAGTCGGGGTCGATGAGGATGCCGAGGACCGAGCAGCCGCTGCCGCTCGAGGATCCGCTCGTGCCACCGGCGCCGGAGCTCTGATTCTCGTCGCACGTGCCGAGGAGGCGATCCAGCACGCTGCACTCGGTCGGCGTCGGGGTCGGCGTCGGCGCCGGGGACGGTGAAGGATTGGGACGCCGCCCCCGCGGTTTGGAGGTCTGTGTGGGGGTCGGCTGCGGACCCGGGCCGCCACCGGATGCGTTGTTGTTCGTCTGCGGCGGCGCCGTGCCGCGGCTGATGGCATCGAGGACGGCGCGCAGCAGTCCGCGGAGATCGAGGCCACGCTCCTTGGCGATGAGGCCCCACGTGGCATTCAGCTGATGCAACCGCAGGATCGCGTAAACATGCGCCCTCAGATCGCCTCCTCGCTTGGCGAGCTGCTGTCCGAGGATCGTGCCGATCAGGATGTCCGCGGGGTCGAGAAGCGGCTGCAGGGTCTCGTAGTAGTTGGTGTTCCTGTAGGCCACGAACGAGAAATAGAACTCGGGACTGGTGGCTTTGGTACGGAACTCGGCGTTGAACCCGCGCGCGTATTGATCGAGGCTCGAATCGAAGTCGATCACGTCGCCGAGGAACTCGCGATCCCACGCGTCTTTGGGTGAGAGCTGTAACGGCGCCGGCTCGCGCTGGGTCGCGATCGTCCCCGCCGCGTCGAGCTGGCGCAGCCGCGGCACCTCGACACCACGCCCGAGAAGGTCGATCCGAGCCGACCCCGAGTAGACGCCGATCGAAACTCGTCCGAGCTTGCGCTCGAGTCGCGCCGCGCCGCCCGTGATCTGCGCCGTGACGCCGCGAGAGTCGAACGAGATCGTCCGCGCCCCGGGCACCTCGGCGAGCGCGCGGCCGAGCTCGAGGGACATCTTATTCGTGCCGAGGAGCGTCGCCTCGGTCACCTGGTCGAGCTCGATCGCGCGGCTGCCGCTCTCGAGGCGCACGCGCGCGCCGGGCCCCGTCTTGAAAGATGTGCCGGCAGCGATCGTTTCGCCTTCGCGGAGCGCCTGAGGGGCCTGTCCGGGCGCTTGGACGGTCACGGACCCGACCACGCGATCCGCGCGGAAGTCGCCGCCGGCGTCATTGTCGCCCCCGCCGATGCACGCCGGCGCGGC
>JBASRP010000237.1:0-7921 GCA_049273905.1 Actinomycetota bacterium | reverse complement strand
CCTTCCCGTCGCGCGGGTGCGCGAGCTGCGCGGCCTTGCCGCCAACCTGCTGTCGCTCGAGACGCCCGTCGGCGAGGCCGGCGAGGCGACGCTTGGCGAGTTCGTCCCGGACGAGGCCGCCGCAGGCCAGTTCGACGAGGTCCTGTCGGGGATCGGCCGTGAGGAGCTCGAGAAGGTCCTGTCGACGCTGACCGAGCGCGAACAGAAGATCCTCGCGCTGCGCTTCGGGCTCACCGGCGAAGAGCCGCTGACGCTCGAAGAAGTAGGCCGCCGGTTCGGCTTAACGCGTGAGCGCATCCGCCAGCTCGAGGCGAAGGCGCTCGCGAAGCTGCGCCACCCGTCGCGGTCCGCGGCGCTACGCACCGAGACCTAGCCGCGCTGAGTGCGGTCGCAGACCTTTCCACCACCTGCGCGGCACCGTCTGACGTGTCAGACGGTGTCGACAGTGTCTGACGCGTCAGACACTTCTGCATGGAGGTGCCTCCGCCCGCGCGAACGCGGACCGCGTCAGCCCGCTCCGAAGACGGCCTCGAAGGCCGGTTTGCCGTCGGCTTTCGCCAACTGGATCCGCAAGCCCCGCAGGTCGAGGCCCGTGGTGCTTCCCCACGATCCCCGCCCATCGACCAACCGGATGCGTCCGATCGTGCTGCCGGCCACCTGCGCACGCGGCGTCAGGACGATGTCGTGCATCCCGTTACCGGTCTTGGCGGTGACGACGATGAAGATCCAGTTCGACGATCCCTCGTACGCGAAGACCTGTCCGGCTTTTCCTCCGTCGGCCGTCCGCAGCGGCGCCGCGAAGAGCTCCCCCTGAGACCGTCCTTCGAGCAGCGCGAGGTATCGGTTCGCGAGATCGCGGTCGCGTGACGTCGCCGCTTGCGTGACGATCCACGTCACGCCGATCGCGATGAAGACGACGGAGACGAGCGCGGCGGCCATGCGCAAGCGCTGGCGCGGACGCATCCCCTTCACGCGACCGACCGCCTGCGCCTCGAAGCCGATCGGCGGCTCCTTCTGGGGCGACAGCATGAGCATCGAGTCCGCCGCGCGGGCGAGGTCGTCGACGAGCGTGCGACATTCGGAACAGGAGGCGATATGCGTCAGCGCGCGGGCGCGCTGCTCTCCGGCGGCGATCCCTAGAGCGAGTTCTGGTGCGAGCTCGCGAACCTCATCGTGCGTCGCTTCGGTCACTCGTCACCTCGAGCGCCGAGCGCAGTTTCAACATGGCCGCGCGGATCCGCGTCTTCGCCGTGCCGAGAGGCACGTGCTCCGAATCGCTGATCTCGCGCGCCGTGCGCCCGTAGAACGCCGCGAGGATGAGAGCGCGACGCTGATCTGGCGGCAAGGTGTCGATAGCCTTCCGGAGCCGGTCGATGTCGTCGCCGATCATCGCCCGCTCGTCCGGTCCCGCCTCCGTCGCGGGAAGTCCCATCGCGAGGATCTCGTCCGGGTCCCGGGGCTCGGCACGCCGGAGCCTTATCGCGTCGATGGCGAGGTTCCGCGCGATCGCGAGCAGCCAAGCCGCCACCGCACCTCGCCGCGCGTCGTAGGCCTGGGCATGGCGCCAGGCGCGGGCGAAGGTCTCCTGGGCGACGTCCTCGGCGACCCCTTGATCGCCGACGATGACCAGGGCCAAGCCGAAGACGCGGCGCTGGAATCGGCGCACGAAGGCTGTGATCGCTTCGGGGTCGCCTGTCGCCAGGCCCGCGAGGAGTGCTTCGTCTGATGCGGCCCACATGGGGGATACGCCTCCGGATACCTTTTGGGATTCCCGGCAGGTGCGATTGTACCCCCGGCCCCCTCCGAGCCCAAGGGTAAACATGCGGGACTTTGCCTGTTCCGGCACCTAAAATCGGCGCCGGACCGGACGAGGAGGGGGCGCGTTATGGCGATGCGGAACTTCTTGCTCACCTTGCACATCTTCGGGGCGATCGCCGGGTTCGGGGTGAGTTTCGCCTTCCCGATGATCGGCGCGCTGGCCCAGAAAGAGGGAGCCCCCGTCCTCTGGTTCCTTCGGCTGAACCACAACCTCGGACGGTGGCTGGAGGTCTTCGCGGCAACGGTCGTTCCGGGCACCGGCGCGGGTCTGATCATCACGCAGCACGTGAGCCCGTGGCAGTCGCAGAACCGCTGGCTGCTCGCGGCGCTCATCATCTATGTCGTCGCGTTCGCGTACGCCAACTTCGTGCAGAACCCCGGCGTGAAGAAGGCGATCGGCATGGCCGAAGGCCAACAGTTCGGTCCGCAATTCGGTGCGCAGATGAAGAAGCTCAAGATGGGCGGTCAGTTCCTCACCCTCATGCTGATCGCCATCATCATCTTGATGGTCGTCAAGCCGTAACGCTCGGGAGGTCGCCATGCCGCTGCGGAACTTCCTGCTTGCGATCCACGTTATCGGTGCCATCTTCATCTTCGGCCCTACCGTCGCGTACGCGTTCATCGGCGCCAAGGCAAAGAAGGAAGGTGCGCCGGTCGCGTGGGCCCTCGAGGTGATCGACTTCATCGACGCGCGGTGGGTGAACCCACTGTCGCTCACGCTTCAGCCGGCGAGCGGCGCATGGCTCATCGTGCAATCGAAGGGACTGTGGGATCCATTCAAGTCGCAGAACCGCTGGCTCCTCGTCGCGATCATCATCTACATCATTGCGACGGTGTTCGCGCTCTTCTTCATGACGCCGTGGGGCAAGAAAGCGCATCGCATGGCAGCGTCGAATCAGTTCGGTCCTGAGTTCGGCGGTCTCATGAAGAGGATCGCGATGGGCGGTCAAGCGTTGACCGTGGCCCTCCTCACGATCACCGTCCTGATGGTCACCAAGCCGGGCTCGGGGTTCATCCACCCGTAGGTCGTTCGTGCCGGGAACAGGCGCGGGAGGCGACGTCTCCCTCCTGACCGACCTGTATCAGCTCACCATGTTGCAGTCGTACTGGCGGCGCGGCATGAACGAGCCGGCGACCTTCGATCTCTTCGTCCGCCACCTGCCGGCGAACCGGCGGTTCCTCGTTTCGTGCGGCCTCGAGCGCGCCCTCGAGTACCTCTCGGATTTGAGGTTCGACGAGGACAGCGTCGCGTACCTCCGCTCGTTGGAACGGTTCGAGGAGGGGTTCCTCGGTTGGCTCGGCGCGTTCCGGTTCACCGGCGACGTGTCGGCGACCCCTGAGGGCGAGGTCGCCTTCGCCGGCGAGCCCCTGCTGCGCGTCACCGCTCCCCTGCCGGAAGCGCAGCTCGTCGAGACCTTCCTCTTGAACGCGGTTCTCTACGCGACCGGTGTCGCGTCGAAGGCCGCGCGCGTGGTGATCGCGGCGCGCGGACGCGACGTCGTCGACTTCTCGGCCCGGCGCGATCACGGCGTCGACGCTGCGCTGACGGCGGCGCGCGCCGCGTACGTCGCCGGCGTCGCGGGCACGTCGAACGTCCTCGCCGGCAAACGGTTCGGGATCCCGGTCGTCGGGACGATGGCGCACTCGTACGTGATGGCGTTCGACGACGAGGAATCCGCCTTCCGCGCGTACGCGGAGGAGTTCCCCGACGGCGCGATCCTGCTGGTCGACACGTACGACACCGAGCAGGGCCTTCGGCGCGCGGCGGAGGTCGGACGGGAGATGGCGACGCGCGGCGCCATGTTGCGCGGGGTGCGTCTGGATTCGGGCGACGTGATCGCGCTCGCGCGCATGGCGCGCTCGATCCTCGACGAGGCGGGCCTGACCGACACGCGGATCCTGGTTTCCGGGGACCTGAACGAATGGCGCGTCGACGAGATCGTGAACGCCGGCGCGCCCGTCGACGCGTTCGGCGTCGGCACGGAGATGGGCGTCGTCGCCGACGCGCCCGCGCTGCCCGGCGTCTACAAGCTCGCCGAGTACGCCGGACGTGGACGCCGCAAGACGTCTCCCAAGAAAGAGTCGATCCCCGGACGCAAACAGGTGTGGCGGCGCGAGGGCTACGCCGATCTCATCGCGGCGGAGCACGAGGACGTCCCGGACGCCCGCCCGCTGTTGCAACCCGTCATGAGAAGCGGCCGGATTGAAGACACAGGAGGACTGGCCGAGGCGCGGGAAAGGTGTGCAACCGCTCTGGCATCACTGCCGGATGCCCTGCGCGATCTCTCACCCTGCGCGCCGGACACGGGTCCGCGTCCGGTGGTGAGCGACGCACTCCGCGCCTAAGCCGACGGCGCGATCGTGATCGTCTGGTCGCCGCCGGTGAGGTCGATCGCGAGGATGCCGGCGGCATAGTGCGCCGTCGCGCCGGTCACGACCGGCGTAGAGGACCACGTTCCGGCGAGGTTCAGAACTGCCGCGCCGTCACTCGCGACGGTCAGCGTCATCGCGTTCGCGGTCGACAGGCCCATCCGCGCGACGTCGAGGCTCGCCGTCGCGATGTTCGTCAGCGTGAGGGTAGCCGCGTTCGAGGTGGCGGTCCCGGCGCCGACCGACAGCCACTGCCAGCCGGTCATCAGGAACGGCGAGGTCTGGCCGAGCGCGGCGACGCCGCCTTCTGGTGCGCCGATGGCGTTCTCCGCGGAGCGTCCGAGCGTCACGCCGTCGAACGTCCCCCACGTCTTCGGGTCGGCGGGGTCGCCGTCGCGGATCGTCAGCCCGTCGACCCAGTACGCGCCGTCGAACGCGTAGTCGAGCGTCGCGCCTTCCGGCACGCCGATCGTTTCGACTTGGTGCTCGAGCGCCGGCCACACCCGGTACGTGACGTGCGCCGGGTTCGGATCGCGCGTGAAGCTGTTCAGGTACCGCTGCGCGTCCGCCCACTCGTCCACGATCAGCGGCGCGTAGTGATCCTGCCCCGGGAAGAGGTAGAGGCGGTTGCGGTAGCCGAGCTCGGTGAACCGCGACGCCATCCGGACCACCCCGGGGGTGAAAACCAGCTCGTCGTTGATGCCGTGATAGATGACGTACGGAAGATTGCGCGCATTCTCGATGATGTTGAACAGCAGCTCCGCGTTGAGGTTCCCGCCGTTCTGCTCCGCGAACGGCGCGCCCGCGCCGAGCCACGCGCCTTGCGTCGGGGGGCCCGAGATCGGGAACGCGGCGGCGAAACGATCGGGGTAAAGCAGCCCGACGAGGTACGAGCCGAACCCGCCCATCGAGTGGCCGGCTACCACGATCTTGTTGGGATCGATCGAGAACGACGCCATCGCATCGTCCCACGACTCGCGGAAGTCCTCGTGTCCGCGCCCCACGTACCACGTCGACGACCCGCGCGCGCTCGGCGAGATCACGACGCGGCCGCTCCGCTCGCCGAGTTGCCGGATGATCCCCGGTACCCACGCGCCGGCGAGGTGCGTGGTGCCGCTCGAACGCGGGTGTAGCCACAGCAGCGCCGGCGCAGGCGTCGCGGGGTCGTATGTCTTGGGCAGGTAGAGGCCGTAGTGCTGATAGGTCCCCTGGAACTCGCCGCCGCTCGAGACTTCGCGGTTGACCGGCGAATCGGAGAGATAGATCCGGTCGTAATAGCCGGGGCCCGGGGTGAAGGTCTCGGAAGCGCCGGCGACGAGGCGGCCGAGGTCGACGCCCGCGAGGAAACGGTCGGTCGACCCGGCGTACAGCGCGAGCGCCTGCTGGCGATCCATGTGGATCCGCACGGGCTCTTCGAACCGGAACGCCACGTTGAAGAGGTCCGCCGCCGCGTCGCCGGTCTGGATGTCGGCGAGGCCCGTCTTCGCTTCGTTCACCACACCCGTCGCGACGCCGAGCGATATCACATCGGGCAGCGAGAAGACGTTTCGCCAGATGCCGATCTCAACGGCGTTGACGAAGCCGTCGGGGTTGGTTGCGACCTCGACGGGCTTTGTGCACGGCAAGGGACACGCGGCCGCGACGTCGGCGCCCTTGTAGCGGAGTTGGAGCAAACGATCACCCGCGACGATGAAAGCCCACTCGGCGGCAGACGTGATCCCACCGGGTGTGTCGAACGATCCTCCAGGCTCTGTGTCGACGAGGACGAGAACGGCCGTGCCGGGGTTTGCCGTCATGCCGGTGGTGCGCACCAGTAGATACAGCCGGTCGGCGTCGGCCGCGACGCGCGTCTCGGCGATGTCGGCGTGGTGATCGAGTCCTTGCGGATACGCCGCGTCGCCGTAGTGGGTCGAAGCACCGATCGGGCGCGGGACGCCGAGCTCGTCGCCGGCGGCCTGTTCGAGCGCGTCGAGCCGGTACAGCCGCGGCTCCGCTTCGATCAGCGGGTCCAGCTTGGCGAGGCGCTCGACGTCTTGCCCGTCGTCGGCGCCGGAGTCGTCTCCCAGGTAATCCTGATACACGTATTCCCCCGCCGAGTAGATCGCGGTTCCGCCGAGCCGCGTCGTCGTGCCGATCCAGTCGGAGGTCTCGCCGTCGACGACCTTCGGCGACGGCGAGACGGCCGGGGCGGGCGCGATGGAGATGTGGCCGCGCGGGGTTTCGGCGCCGAGCACCGGCAGGTCGGGCGCTTGTTCGGGGATGACGGCGTGCGCGGACGCCGCAAGGGCGAGCGCGCAGAGTCCTGCGATGAGCGGTGGTCGCGACCCCATCCACCCTGTATTTCGCGGCCGGGACCGGCGAATCCTCTCCTGCGGCGCGGGACTAAGATGGTGGCGTGAGCGCCCGAGATCGGCTGTCCACGTCCGGCGGCGACGTCGGCTACGCGCGGCTCGACCGGGCGATCGACGCAGCGAAGCTGGCGCGTCTGCCCTACGTGGTCCGGATCTTCCTCGAGAACGTCCTCCGGCGGCAGGGCACGGGCGCCGAGGAAGCCCACCTCGACGCGCTCGCGAACTGGCCCGGGCAGGAACCGGTCGAGTTCCCGTTCTTCCCCGGCCGCGTCGTGCTCCAAGACTTCACCGGCGTGCCGTGCGTCGCGGACCTCGCGGCGATGCGCGCCGCGGTCGCGCGTCTCGGCGGAAAGCCCGCGCGCGTGAACCCGGTCATCCCCGCCGATCTCGTGATCGATCACTCGGTGCTTGTCGACTTCTTCGGGATGCGCGACTCCTTCGAACGCAACGTCGCGATGGAGTACGAGCGCAACCGCGAGCGCTACGCGTTCTTGCGCTGGGCGCAGCGCTCGTTCGGCGGCATGACGATCGTTCCGCCCGGCGCCGGGATCGTGCATCAGGTCAACCTCGAGTTCCTGGCGCGCGTCGTGATGACCGCCGAGCACGACGGCGAGATGGTCGCGTTCCCCGACACGCTCGTGGGCACCGACTCGCACACGACGATGATCGGCGGGCTCGGCGTGCTCGGGTGGGGCGTCGGCGGTATCGAGGCCGAAGCGGCGATGCTCGGCGAGCCGGTCACGATGCTGACGCCGGTGGTCGTCGGCGTGCGGATGTCGGGCGAGCTGCCGAGCGGTGCGACGGCGACCGACCTGGTGCTCGCCATCACCGAGCTCCTCCGCAACCACGGCGTCGTCGGAAAGTTCGTCGAGTTCTACGGCGAGGGCATCTCGTCGCTGTCGGTTCCCGATCGCGCGACGATCTCGAACATGTCGCCGGAATACGGCGCGACCGAAGGCGTCTTCCCCGTCGATGACCAGACGCTCACGTACCTGCGGGCGACCGGCCGCGACGCCGACCTTGTCGATCTGGTCGAGAGGTACAGCAAGGAGCAGGGCTTGTTCCACGATCCATCCACGCCCGACCCCGAGTACTCCGAGTCGCTCACGTTCGATCTTTCGACGGTCGAGCCGTCACTCGCCGGGCCGAAGCGCCCACAGGATCGCGTCGGGCTGGCCGGAGTGCCGCAGGTCTTCCACGACGAGCTGAGCGCGCTGCGCTCGTCGCACTCGGGCGGTAACGACAACGGAGCCGTGGACGAAGTGCCCGAACGGCATGTGAAGGTCAGCGGCATGAACGGCGACGCCGAGGTCGGCGACGGCTCGGTCGTGATCGCCGCGATCACGTCGTGTACGAACACGTCGAACCCATCGGTGATGGTC
>JBASRP010000235.1:0-1641 GCA_049273905.1 Actinomycetota bacterium | reverse complement strand
GCCGCGCCTTCGCCATCGCGGCACCGTACTGCCTTTTCGTAGACGAGGTTCGAGCTGCGACGGCAACTACCGACCCAATGTTCGCGCCAGAAGACGGTAGGGATAGAGTCCGAGCCAGTGAAACGCTGGACAACCTTGATCGGCTTCGTCCTCTGCGCACTCGGCTTCGCGGTCGGGCCAGCCTCCGCCCAAGGCCAAGAGGTCTATTTCCACGGATGCGGAGGGAACGGTGACCAGATCGAACCTGCCGAAATAGTTCTCACATGTGCTGACGCCAAGCTTCGAGTTGAAGCACTCAAATGGTCGACCTGGGAATCAGTGGGGGCACGCGCAACCGGAACGCTCACCTATCCGGATTGCCCACCTAAGGTTCCGCTCGTGCAGTGTCGGAGTTATGCCCACGATCCGGTCACTTTCGAACTCTCGCAGGCTGAGTATTGCCCTCGGTATGAATCTTGGGTCTTCACCCAAGCCTTGGTCATCGATGAAAGCGCCCCAACGCCTGCAACAAGAAACTCTCCCTTCCGATTCCCCTGCCTCGAACAGCGCCCTCCAAAGTTCTTTCTAGGCACCAACTACGCGAGTTCCCTCATGCTCAATGCGCTGGGCAGACGTCCGGCGTTTGCGTTCTCCGCAGCCGGTGGCCGAAAGGTCCGCTGCAACCATCGGGTAGCTCAAGATCGGGTCAAGTGCCGCATGAGTTGGTATGTGGGCGACCTTGTTTTTTGGGGCCGAGGCATGATCTGGATTACCTACCCTCAACATAAGCCGTACTGGAATTTCTCCTATCGGATTGTCCGATTCAACGAATACTGCGCGGTGGTCGGCGGCGCCGACTGCACGAAGGTCTACGTCAAGCGGTAGAGCTTGCCTCACCTTCGAGCTTGATGGTGAGCTTCGTCAGATCGACCAGCGACAAGTCAAGAGCCGCAGCAATCGCCTTGACGGTCGCCCAAGTCGGATTCGAGTGGCCGCGTTCGATCATCGACATGTGGCCAACGGTGATCTCGGCCTCCCGAGCCAGGGCTGCGGAGCCCTCCATGCGAGTAGACGACCCCGCAACCTCCCTGTGGCCTGCCTCGGCCTCCGAGAAGCCGCTGAACGCCAGCCATAGCCAGCCAGTCCAGATCAGATTCATTCAGCCAGCAGCCAGACCCACGACTCAGGCCAGCTACTCAGACAGCCAGAAGGCCAGAGACAGAGGCCGCCAGGCAGTCCCAGATTAAGGTGAGCGGGCGGGCCAGCCTCGGGGGTCGGAGCGACAGGTGGCGCTGCTTCCGATCCGGGGGCGTGGGGAGAACTCACCACCCTCAGCGGCTTAGGTAGGGATGCCTCGCAAAGCGACAGGGCAGGTGATCGAGCCGCAGGACGGGCGCGCATGGGCGATCCGATTCCGCGCCTACGGCAAGCGGCGCTATGTGGCGCTCGGGACTGCCGAGGAGGGCTGGAACCGCAAGCGGGCCGAGGCCGAGTTGAGGCACGTCTTGGCCGACGTGGAGCGCGGACTTTGGCGGCCTTACGAACCGGCTCAGGCTCCACAGGTGGCCGAGGCGCCGACCTTTCATGAGTTCGCATCGGAATGGCTTGAGGGCCGCGAGCCGGAGTTGCGAGAGAAGACCATCAAGAGCTATCGCTGGCTAC
>JBASRP010000149.1:0-6654 GCA_049273905.1 Actinomycetota bacterium | reverse complement strand
GCGCGCGGCGGCCTCGGCGTCGAACGCGAGTCGCAAAGCGCGCGCGAGGTTCCCGCCGAGACGCGCGGCCCAATGCGCACGCTCCTCCTCGAGACCGTGGTGCTCGACGAGGACCGTGCGGATCGCTTGCGGGCCGAGCGGGATGAAGTCGATGCGCCGGCAGCGCGAGACAACGGTTTCGGGAAGCATCTCGGCGTCGGCGGTCACGAGCAGGAACACCACGCCGGCCGGCGGCTCCTCGAGGACCTTCAGCAACGCGTTCGCGGCGTGCGGGTTGAGCTGCGCCGCGTCCTCGAGGATGAACACCTTGGTGCGGCCCTCGAGCGCCGAGCGCGACGCCTCGGGGATCACGCCGCGATCGGTCGACGAGCCGCGGATCTGGTCGACGAGGATCTGCTGGCCCTCGGGGACGATGAAGTGCACGTCCGGATGCGCGCCGCGCAGAACCTTGCGGCACGATAGGCACTCGCCGCACCCGACGTTCGTCACGTCGCAGTTGAGTGCGGCCGCGAACGCGAGCGCGGCCGGGCGTCGGCCCACGCCCTCGGGACCGACGAACATCCAGGCGTGCCCCGGGGACGGCGACGCGAGCGCCTCGCGCAATCCGGCCACGGCGGTCTCCTGCCCGACGAGCCGTTCCCACATTCCGGGTGGCGTGCCTTTCTTCGTACTCACGATGTCCCCTCGTGGATGAAAGGCAGGATCGCGGCGTTCACTTGGCGCTGGATCTCTTCGATCGTGCCGTTGCCGTCGATGACGGCGAAGCGGCTGGGGAACTGACGAGCGAGCTGAAGATACGCCTCTCCCACCTTCCGGTGGAAGGCGATGTCCTCTTGCTCCATCCGGTCGGGATCGCCCTTGGTGCGTGACAGGCCGATGTCGGGATCGAGATGCAACAGGACGACGAGATCCGGGAGCGTCTCGTCCGTCGCCCATACGTTGAGTCGGAGCACGTCTTCCTCGCCGAGCCCGCGAGCGATCCCTTGGTACGCGAGGGACGAGTCGAGGTAGCGGTCGCTGAGGACGATCTTGCCGTCCTCGAGTGCGGGCCTGATCACCTGAGCGACATGCTGCGCGCGGCTTGCCGCGTACAACAGTCCTTCGGTCTTGTGGTCCATCTCTTTCGCGCCGGCATCGAGCACGATTCCGCGGATCCGCTCGCCGATCGGTGTTCCTCCCGGCTCGCGCGTGACGACGACGTCGCGTCCTTGTTTCGTCAGGGTGTCGTAGAGGAGCTTCAGCTGCGTCGTCTTGCCGCATCCTTCGACGCCTTCGAACGTGATGAACAAGCCGCGGTGGGCACCGCCCATGACGGGCCGGGTCGGTCGCGTCTGGAACTGCAGACCTCTGAGACGGCCGCGGATCTTGGCGAGCTTCGGCGGGCGCATCGCGCGCAGAGCCTGCGCGCCGGCCGCCATGAGGAACAACCCTCCGGCCCACAAGACGATGCGTATGCCGGCCAGGTCGAGCGTGTATCCCCCGACGTGGACGGTGTGATCTCCGATGGCGCCGGCCAGGAGCGGCCAGCCACCGAGGGCGACGAACAGCGAGAGCATCACCCCGGTGTAGAGCGTCGCGAACGTGCGACCGCGCAACCGATCCTCGACGCGCTCTTGGAGGAGCGTGAAGATCGTGACCCAGGCCACGCCGGCGCCGAAACCGACGAAGACCGTCGCGACGATCGCCGGAGGCATCGACGTCATCGACGCGACCCACATGACCGAGAGCCCCGAAAGGATCAACCCGATCGGGAAGATGCGTTCGCGCGCGACGCGACGCGCGATGGCTCCGGCGGTAATCATGCCGCCGACGAGCCCGAGGCCGACGGCGACGATGAGTGTGCCCCACGCGGCCGCGCTCGCCGCCCTGCTCCCGTCAACGACGCGATCCGCGAAGATCGGTCCGAGGGCGATCACCGCGCCGCCGCCGGTGAACGCGATCCACGCACCGACGACGAGGGTCCGGACGGTCCGATCGGATCGCACGAAACGAAGGCCCTCCGCGAAATCGTGTAGCGCGTGCCGGGCGGTGAACTCGGTCCGGGCGCGCTTCGCCTTCATCAGATGACGCGGGAACGTGGCCACCATCCCCGCCGAGAAGAGGAAGGTCGCCCCGTCGACGAAGAACGCGAGTGAGTTCGGCTGAGACTTGAGGACCTTGAACGCATCGATGTTCCCGAGCAATCCCGCTAACCCCGCGAGCGCGGCGACGAGTCCTCCGGCGATCGGGAAGGTGCCGTAGGTCGTGATCAGGGAAAGCTGATTCGCCGTCATCAGCTCGTCGCGCTCGACGAGGTTCGGAAGCGTCGCCTCCTTCGCAGGGGACCACAGGAGCGTCAGGACCTCCATCACCGCCGACACGAGGAACAAGGCCCAGAGGTGACGGATCCAAGGGATCGACACGATGAGCCCGGCCCGGGCGAGATCGGCGGTGATCATGAGTCTCCGCCGGTCGAAGCGGTCGGCGAGCACGCCCGCGAAAGGCCCGAAGAAGAGACCCGGCACGACGCGGAACAGCAGGACGCCGCCGACGGCGAACTCCGCTTTATCGGAGAGCTGCTGGACGTAGATCGTCAGGGCGAAGACGCCGAGCCAGTCTCCCATGCTCGAGATGGTGGTGACGGCCCAGAGCCGGCGGAAGTAACGGCGCCTGAGGAGCGAGAGTAAGGAGGAAGGCTTCTCACTCGGGGGAACGAAGGCCCGCGTCGAAGACTGCTGTTCGGCGATGGTTAAGCCCCTCCCCGGAAGGCGCTCGGAACGCCTCCTGCCCGGGGATTGAGACTAGCACTCAGCCTTCGGAGGCCGGTGCTGCCGGGGCGCTTCCGACGCGTGTTTTCTCGAGCGCTTCGGCCGTCGCGGCTTCGATCACCTCGCGGTCGAACGTCCGCTCGCATCCCAGGCATTTCGCGCCGGCCTCGGCGTCTCCGACGACCGGGCCCTTGCATTCGGGGCAGGCGCCGATCGGCGGCTCCCAGATCGCGTAGTCGCAGTCCGGGTAGCGGTTACACGACCAGAAGGCCTTCTTTCGCTTGGTGCGCTTCTTCACGACGCGGCCTTGCTTGCACTTGGGGCAGACGATCTCCGGCCCCTCGACCTCGTCGAGGTTCTTGGTTCCCTTGCACTTCGGGTAGTCCTGGCAGCCGAGGAACGGCCCGAAGCGGCCGCTGCGCTTCAGCATCGGCTTGCCGCAGATCGGGCACGGGATGTCCGTCATCTCGGGCTCGGCGCGCGACGGCTTCGGTTGCCCGTCGGGCCCGGTCTCCTCGATCGCCATGCGCGCTTTGCAGTCGGGGAACCGCTCGCACGATAGGAACCAGCCGTAACGGCCCCACGTCTTCTTCATCTTGGCGCCGGTCTCAGCGCCGCACTCCGGGCAAACAATGTCGGTCGTCTCCTGTGGCCGCTCGGCCTTCTCTTCCGCGCGTTCCGCGATCTCGGAGACCTCGTTGAAGAACACCTTGACGATCGGCTCCCACTGGAGCTCGCCTTCGGCGATCTTGTCGAGCTCTTCTTCCATCTCGGCGGTGAAACCGAGATCGACGACCTTCGGGTAGACGTCGGAGAGGAAGTCGCACACGACGAAACCCAGATCGGTCGGCGAAAGCCGTTTGCGATCGACCTCCACGTACTTGCGGTCGTGCAACGTGGACATGATCTGCGCGTACGTCGACGGGCGGCCGATGCCGAGCTCCTCGAGCGACTTCACGAGCGATGCTTCCGTGAAGCGTGGCGGCGGCTCGGTGAAGTGCTGGACCGGCTCGATGCCTTGAAGCGTGAGCACCTGGCCTTCGGTGAGGTCCGGCAGCGCGCCTTCCTGATCCTCGTCACCGGTCGGGTCGTCGCGGCCCTCGGTGTACACGCGCATGAAACCGTCGAACCGCACGGTCTGGCCGCTCGCGCGGAACGTGTGGTCGCCGGCGGCGATGTCGACGGACACCGCGTCGAAGATCGCTTGCGCCATCTGCGAGGCGACCGCGCGCTGCCAGATCAGGGTGTAGAGACGGATCTGGTCCTTGTCGAGGAAGCGCGATAGCGAGTCGGGGTCGCGCTGGGCCTCGGTCGGACGGACTGCCTCGTGCGCCTCCTGCGCGCGCGTGGCTTTCGACTTGTAGCGGCGCGGCTTGTCGAGCGCGTACTCCTTACCGAAGCGGTCGCGGACGAGGTCGCCGATCTCTTGCAGGGCCTGATCGGCGACGTGCGGCGAGTCTGTTCGCATGTAGGTGATGAGGCCGACGGCACCCTCGTCGCCGAGCTCGATCCCTTCGTACAGCTGCTGCGCGACCGCCATCGTCTTCTTCGCCGAGAAGCCGAGCTTGCGCGACGCTTCCTGCTGCAGGGTCGAGGTGATGAACGGAGGGGCCGGATTGCGCTTGCGCTCCTGGCGCTTGACCTGCGCCACCTTCCACTCCGCACCCTGGACCGCGTCGAGAACCGCGCGCGCCGACGTCTCGTCGGGCAGCGCGAACTTCTCCTTCTCGAGGAACGGATAGCGCGCGCCGAACGCGGATTTGTCTTCGGTCTGGAGCGCGGCCTCGATCGACCAGTACTCCTGCGGCGTGAACGCTTGGATCTCTCGCTCACGGTCGACGACCAGGCGCAGCGCGGCCGACTGGACGCGCCCGGCCGAGATGCCGCTGCGCACCTTGCGCCAAAGGACCGGCGAGATGCGGTAGCCGACGATGCGATCGACCGCGCGGCGTGCCTGCTGCGCGTTGACGAGGTTCTCGTCGATATCGCGCGGGTTGGCGAACGCCTCACGGACGGCGGTCTGCGTGATCTCGGTGAAAGTCACCCGGCGCGCCAGCTCCTTGGGCAGCTTCGCCGCTTCGGCGATGTGCCAAGCGATCGCCTCACCCTCGCGGTCGGGATCCGAGGCGAGGAACACGGCCGGCGCGTCCTTCGCGTCGCGTTTCAGCTCGCTGATGAACTTCTTCGCCTTCGTGATGACGGCGTAGGTGAGCTTCACGCCGCCGTTGACCTCGACCCCGAGCCCGGTCTTCGTGGACTTGGGGAGATCGCGGACGTGACCCATCGAGGCGCGGACCGTGTAGTCCGAGCCGAGGTATTTGCCGATCGTCTTCGCCTTGGTAGGCGACTCGACGACAACGATGTTTTTCGCCATAGAAGGACCTAGGGGAAGTCGACGTGGGTTCGGACGAACCCCTTACGGGGCGGGGCTTGTAGCGCCGCGGTCGGTGCCGTGTCAACTACCAAGCCTACGACCAGCGCAAATAACGCCGGGGTCGCGGCTATCATTCCCGGGCCGTGGAAGCCTTCATCGAGGGGTTCGCGAAACACGGGTACCTCGCCGTGTTCGTCCTGATGTTGCTGGAATCGGCCTGCATCCCGATCCCCTCCGAGGTCACCATGCTGTTCGCCGGTTTCCTCGCTTCGCCCGAAAACACGACGAACGCGACACAGCTCAATTTCGTCGGCATCGCCTTGATGGGCGTGGCCGGGAATGTCGTCGGCTCGTGGCTCGCGTACGCGGTCGGCCGGGCCGTCGGCCGGACGCCACTGGACCGCTGGGGCAAGTACGTCGGCATCCGCGCGCACGACATCGACAAGGCCGAACGCTGGTGGGCGAAGCGCGGAACCGCTGCGGTGTTCTTCTCGCGGATGCTGCCCGTGATCCGCACCTTTATCTCGCTGCCGGCCGGGATCGAGAAGATGCCGTTCGGACGCTTCACGCTCTACACGGCGGTCGGCTGCGTGCCGTGGGTCTTCGCATTGACGGGCGTCGGCTACGCGCTCGGTCAAAGCTGGGACTCGATCCTCGGCTCGTTCCGCGTCGCGTCGTACGTGATCGCCGGTTTGGTTCTGGCGGGCCTGGCCGCGTACTTCATCCGCCGCCGGCGGACGCAGGATCAGAGGAGCTGAGCTCGGCGGGCTCTTCGGAAGCCGTCACGATCATCCAAGCCGCCGCCGCCCCGACAAGCATGATCGGTCCCGAATAGAAGCCGCTGTCCTCGAGGACGAGCGATGAGAGGGCCATCGCCGCGCCGGCCCACACGGCGGCGCGACCCCGCTGCGGCGCGCCGGTCCTCGCCCCCCACCGCAGGAGAAGCGCGACGACGACGAGCATCATCGCCATCAGCACGAAACCGGTTCCCAGTTTGAAGCTTCTGATCAGATCGAGGTTGAGCCGCAGCCGGGCCTGGACGAAGTCGACGAGCGTCGAGAACCCACCTTCCGAGATCCGGCGCGCCGCGCGGCCACCGTGCGACACCGGCGATGCGGCGTCGGCGAGCAACGAGACGGCGAAGGCCGCGACGGCCAATCCGCCCGACACGAGGACGTGCCATCGCTTGACGCGACCGTCCGCAAGAGCCATGACCGCGAGCGACGCACCAAACGCGATCGTGAGAACGCCGACGAAGTTCGAGCCGACGGTCGGAGCTCCGATGATCACGGTCGCCGCGAACGCGACGAGCCCGAGAGCGAGAGGCTTGAGTCCGGCGAGAACCGCCCAGACAACGACACAGACCGCGAGGAACGACACTTCGAAGTTCTGCATCCCGGTGAACCGCCACGAGATCAACGGGTCTCCCCAGATCGCCGCGCCGGGCAACCCGCCCGGCCGCAACGGCGCAACAAGAACGAGGAGGGCGAACACGCCGGCGGCCGCGAGCATGAAACGGCCCATCGCTTTCGC
>JBASRP010000225.1:0-4977 GCA_049273905.1 Actinomycetota bacterium | reverse complement strand
GCCGAGGAGTTGTCGCAACGCGCGGCGGGACCCGTTCCGCCCGAGAGGATCCCCGCAACGGCCTTCGATTTGTCGGCGCCGGTCGCCAGCACCACCGCCGCGCGAGCGGCGTTGAGGACCGGAAGGGTAAGCGTGATCCGCCGGACCCAGCCCTGCGGCCGGCGGGTCGCCACGACCCAGCGCCGGCGCTCGTCCAACTCCGGTTCGCCGGGGAAGAGCGACGCCGTATGCCCGTCGGGGCCGACGCCGAGGAGGATCACGTCGAACGCCGGCGGTCCGTCCCCGAACCTCTCGCGCAAAAGCGCCTCGTACTCCTCCGCCGCGACGTCAGGGTCGATCTCGCCCCGCATCCGGAACACGTTCCCGGTGTCGCCGGCGGCCTCTGCGAAGAGCTTGAAGTTCGACGCGTGATCCGTCGGCGGCACGCACCGCTCGTCGACGAAGAAGATCTCGACGCCGTCGCGCCGCAGCGAGCCGCGCTCACCGAGCAGCTGGTACGTGCGCTTCGGCGTCGACCCGCCGGACACCGCGATGCGGGCAACGCGTCGCGGCTCGAGAGCCGTCGCGATGCTCTCCTCGACGAGCGCCGACGCGCGTTGCGACAACTCCTCGGCGTTCGGGAAGACCTCGACCGGACGCGTCACCGGATCAGCCGGTCGCGCACCGCCTCGGCCAACGATCGCAGCCCGCTCTCGGCCTCGCTCAGATGGATCCGGATCGCCCGGCGCTCGTGGCGCCGCAAAGAGTCGAAGTCTCCGGCGGCTTGTGCCGCCTGGAGGATCCCGAACGTGTACGGCGCGCCGGGGATCTTCACGTCGTGCCCGTGGTCGGTCGTGATCTGCACGAACAGTCCCGTGTTGGGTCCGCCCTTGTGCAGCTGCCCCGTCGAGTGCAGGAAGCGCGGTCCGAACCCGACCGTCGTCGCGACGCGCAGGCGATCGCGGATCACGGTCCGGAGTGCGGCGAGCTCGCCCGAGGTGGCGTCGTTCCGGGGCAGGAATGCTTGGATCGCGACGTAGTCTCCCGGCCGCGCGCCGCGGACGAACGAGACGAGGTCTTGCGCCGTCGCCGACGCCGGGCCTTCCGCGAGCCGGCCGTCGCGCTCGAAAGCCTCGATCAGCCGTCCCGTGTTCTGCTTCGACTCGCTCACGTTGGGCTCGTCGAACGGGTTCACGCCGAGCCGCCGGCCGGCCGTGGCCGTCGCGAACTCCCACGTGAAGAAGAGCTCCCCGAGATCCTCGGGATCCCGCACGGTCATCGTGATCACCGGGTGCCCGGCCTCGATCAGCGGCGCGCCGGCGTCCGCGTGCCAGCCCGGCTCGACGATCCGCACGAACACGCGATCGTCGCCGTAGACCTCCGCCCCCGCGAGCCGCTCACCGTCGACGGGGATCAGCCCCTTGCCGTCCTTCCCTGTCGACTCGGCGAGCAACTGTTCGGCCCACGCGCCGAACGACGCGAACCGCGGCGCCGTGTCGAACGTGACCTTGTCGTGGCTACCGAGCGCCAGTTCTCCCAGAGCGGCCCCGAGCTCGAGACCGGTGTTATCGGTCGCCGACGCACACGCCTCGGCGGCTTCGCGCGCGCGCGCGAGCAACGGCTCGACGTCGAGACCGATCGCCGTCGCCGGAACGAGACCGAAGAACGACAGCGCCGAATACCGCCCTCCGATGTCGGGTGGGTTCACGAAGATGTGACGGAAGCCGCCCTGCCGGGCGGAGGCCTCCAGCGGCGATCCCGGGTCGGTGACCGCGATGAACTGTTCACCCGAGCCGACGCGGTCGAAGAAGTACGCCGCGTGGGAACGGGTCTCGATGGTCTCACCGCTCTTGCTCGCGACGATGAAGAGCGTCCGCTCGTCGATCCCCGCGGCGGCCGCCGTGATCTCGTCCGGATCGGTCGAGTCGACGACGGTCAGGGACCGGGTCGCCGCCGCGCCGTACGTCGCGGCGAGAACCTCGGGCGCGAGCGACGACCCGCCCATCCCCAGCAGCACGAGGCGCGTGAAGCCGCGCACGTCGGCGGCGAGGGCTCGCAGGTCTGCGAGATGCTCTTCAGCCCAGCGCGGCGCGTCGAGCCATCCGAGGCGGTTGCGGATCGCTTTCTGCGCGGCGGCGTCGCCGCTCCAGAGCGCGGCGTCGCGATCCCAGATCCGGGAGGCGACGTTCGTCGCGCGCGCCTCGGCCAGAGCGTCGGCGACGGCGCTCTCCGCCGGACCCCACCGGGCGGCGAGCACGGAAAGAAAGTGGTCGCTAGGTGGTCTTGACGATCAGCACGTTGCAGGGCGAGTGATGCGAGACCTGGTTCGGGACGGACCCGAGCAGGAACCGCTTCGCACCCGTCATGCCTTTGTTGCCCACGACGATCAGGTCGGCGTTCTCGCGCTCGGCGACCTCGCAGATCATGTCTGCGGGATCGCCCGACACCGACACCGTCGACACCGCCACGCCCGACTTCGCGAAACCCTTCTCGGCTTGGGCGAGGACCTTCTTCCCATCCTTCGGGTCGCCGACGTGAAGAAGTAGCGCCTCGGCCCCCGACGCTTTGGCGACGTCCATCCCAACATCCGCGGCGTGCCCGGCCGTGACCGACCCGTCTGTCGCGATGAGAACCTTCTTGTACATGGGGACCTCCCCCTTCTACGTCGTATGGACGATGAGCACGTCGCACGGCGCGTGGTGCGAGACCTTGTGCGGCACGCTCCCGAGCAAGAACCGCTTGGCTCCGGTCATGCCTTTGTTCCCGACGATGATCAGATCGATGTCGTCGGTCTCCGCCGCGCTGATCAGCACCTCGCCGGGGTCGCCCTCGAGGAAGCGCGCCTGCGCGGCCACGCCTTCCTCCTTCGCCGTCACCTGGCCCCGTTCGATCGCGGTCTCCGCCGCCGTCGTCCCCGTTATGAGCCCGACGAACTCCTGGCCGGCCTCCTGCACCCAGCGCGACACCTGCTTGGGATCGGGCGCGCTGTACGCGGAGATCAGCTGGAGGTCGGCGCCCATCGCTTTCGCGAGGCGCGCCGCGTGGCGGATCGCCTCGGCCGCGGTCGCCGAGCCGTCGGTGCCCACGAGGATCTTCTTATAGGCCATCAAGTGGTGTGGACGATGAGGACGTTGCAGGGCGCGTGGTGCGAGACCTGGTTGGGAACCGACCCCAGCAGGAACCTCTTCGCGCCGGTCATACCCCGGTTCCCGACGATGATCAGGTCGATGCCCTCTTCCTCCGCGACGTCGATCAGGCCTTCGGCGGGGTCGCCTTCCCGCAGGACGGACTTGGTCTTGACCTTGCTGCCGAAGTGCTTCTCCGCGTCGCGGAGCACCGCTTGGCCGATCTCCTGACCCGGGTACGCATCGGCGCGGCCGAACGTCGAGCCGACGTCCGAGCGCGGCGAGGGATAGATGTGGATCAGGACAAGCTCTGCGCCCATCGCCTCGGCCATGGCGGCCGCGTGCGAGACGGCCTTGGTCGCCGAGTCCGACCCGTCGGTCCCGACGAGGATCTTCTTGAACATAGGTCCCCCCTATGACCGTGCGCGCGCCCGCTCGCGTCGCCGAAACCATACCGGCTCGCCCGGAACGGCCGGAAATCTACCCCGGCGACGGACGCGGCATGGTGACGTTCCTCACACCGAGCGTTTGCGACCGGTCATTCTCTTTACCGGGACCTAACCGACCATCTACCATCGGGCCAACGCGGGAAACGGGGGGACCGTGGAACGCAAAGAACTCATCGCCGGCGTGCCTCTGTTCCAATCTCTGACCGAGGCCGACCGGGACGTCCTCTCACGATCCTTCGTCCGCCACGCCTTCGACCGGGGCGAGATGATCGTCCGGCAGGGCGATCCCGCCGCGCACCTCTACTTGATCGAATCGGGCCGCGTGAAGATCACGACGCTCGCGCCGGATGGACGCGAGGCCTTCGTCGCGATCATGGGGCCCGGCCAGGTGTTCGGCGAACTGTCACTCTTCGAGAGCCAGCAGCGCACGGCCGACGCCCGCGCAATGGAGCCGTCGATCCTTCACGCGCTCGCGCACGACGACTTCCGGCCCTACGTGGCCGCGCATCCCGAGGTCGCCTGGCAGCTGCTCGGCGTCCTCGCGCACATCGTGCGCCGGCAAGACCAAGCGATCCAGGACATGGTCTTCCTCGACGTCGGAGGACGCGTCGCGCGGCGCCTTCTGGACCTCGGCGATCAGCACGGCGAACCGGCAGGCGAAGGGACCGTGCGGGTGTCGGTGCCGATCACGCAAGAGGAGCTTGCGCAGATGGTCGGCGCGTCGCGCGAGAGCGTGAACAAAGCGCTCGGCTCATTCATGGATCGCGGGTGGGTGACGCTCGAGGGACGGCACTACGTGATCGCGGACGCGGACTCCCTCCGCAAACGCCTGAAGTAGCTCAGGCGGATAGCTGTTCGGCGAGCCGCGACGTCTGCGCGCCGGGCGGGAACCGATCGAGCAATCTCCGTGCCTCGTCGACCGTGACGCCGGCCTCGTCGTGCCGGCCCTGGTCGTCGAGGATCTTCGCCAGCAACGCGAAGATGTGGATACGTTCCTCGTCCCAGTCGCTGTCCTTCAGCGTGTCGAGTTCGTCGCGAAGCGCCTGCTCGGCTCGATCCTGATCACCGTTGAGATGATGCGCTCGCGCGAGCGCGCGCAAGCACCAGGCCCGGCCGACGACGTCCTCGCCGGCGTTATCGATCCCGCGCTGCGCCACGGCGATCGCCTGCGCGTAGTTCCCCTCGTCGCTTTCGATCTCGGAGAGGACGCCGACCGCGCGTGACTCCTCGTACAAGCCGTTGGGGACCTCTTTGATGTCCGCGAGGATCTCGCGCGCCTCTTTGGTCCGGCCTTGCTCGCGGAAGATAAGGGCCTTCAGGGATTTCGCCGGGATCTCACTGATCCACGACACGCCGGTGCCTTCGGTCAGCTCCATCGTTTTCTCGGCGAGTCGCAAGGCCTCGTCGAGGTTTCCGCCCTGCGC
>JBASRP010000215.1:0-7265 GCA_049273905.1 Actinomycetota bacterium | reverse complement strand
CCGCTCGCCAGCGCGCCGAGCGAGTAGTCGCCGCGCGGCTTCGCCGACCCGCCGTGGCCGAGCATGTCGGGCGCGACCACGGTCGCGTGCCGCGACAGGTGGGGGATGATCGCGTCCCAGGTCTGCGAACTGCCGGCCATGCCGTGGATCAGGACGACCACCGGCCCCTCACCGCCGCCGCGGTAGGCCATGGTCCGTCCGTGGATCTCGACCTGCTGGGCTTCCATGCGCGTCCCCCTGCCTAAGTTACGGTACCGTAGGTTACTCTACCGTAGGTTATCCCCAGTATCATGACTGTTCAAATGGCGAAAGACGAGCGGCCCCAACGACTCTCCGGCTCCGCCCGGCGGGCTCAGCTGATCGAGGTCGGCCGGGCCGTCTTCGCCGAACGCGGCTACGACGGTACCGCGGTCGAGGAGATCGCGGAGCGCGCCAAGGTCTCGAAACCCATCGTCTACGAGCACTTCGGCGGCAAGGAAGGTCTCTACGCCGTGATCGTCGATCGCGAGATGGAGCGGGTCGTCGAGCTCATCGCCGAGGCCATCGGGGAGGGCTCGCCGCGCGAGCGCCTCGAGAAGGCGGCGCTCGCCTTCCTGACTTACGTGAAGGACAACCCCGACGGCTTCGCCGTCCTGTCGCGCGACGCGCCGGTCACCGCGGGCGGGATGTCGGGTCTGCTGAACGAGGTCGCCGACCGCGTCGGCAAGGTGTTCACCGCCGCGTTCAAAGAAGCCGGCTACGACCAGAAGGCCGCGCCGATCTACGCGCACGCGCTCGTCGGCATGGTGACGTTCGTCGGCCAGTGGTGGACCGAGTCGCGCAAACCGGCCGTCGAGACGGTCGCGCGTCATCTCGCCGCGCTCGCGTGGATGGGCTTGCGGCACCTGCCGAAGAAGCCCGACCTGACGATCGAGCGCAACGGGAAGACGTAGCGCGTTAGCGCGGCGTGGCCAGGAACATCTGGCGGCGGTCGAGGTACGTGAAGTCGTCGCCGTCGGGTTGCAGGTCCATCCCGATCCTGCGCCAGTGCGCTTGGACGTACGCGCGGACCTCGGCGATGCGCTCTTCAGGGAACTCACCCGGCCACATCCAATTCGAAACCGAACCACGCCGGTCGACGACGCGGTCATCGACGACGGTGAGGCCGCTCGCCTCCAACACCGCCCGCATCTCGGCCGTCGTGAGCGACCGTGCGTGCGACGGGTCGCGGACCGTCATCACCTCGTCGGCGCGGGCGGCCGCCGCGGGGTCGTCCGACGCGGTGATGTCGACCACCATCACGTGCCCGCCCGGCGCGACGATGCGCGCCATCTCTCGCAACACCGCGACGGGCTCCGGGATGTGATGCATGGCATGCGCGGACGTGACGAGGTCGAACGCCCCGTCGGCGAAGGGGAGGCGCACGCCGTCCCCGCAGACGATCCGCGTGAGGCCGTGCATCTCGCGTGCGACGCGCAGCATCCCCGGCGTGAGATCGGTGGCGACGACCCGTCCCGCGACCGGCGCGAACAGCGAGACGAAGTTCCCCGTCCCGGCGCCGACCTCGATCACCGAGCTCCCAGGAGCGACCCGCGAGAACGTCAGAACGTCGAGGTGGTCGAAGCGTCCGACGGTGCGGCGGCCGAAGCCGGACGCGGCGCGCTCGAACTCCTCCCGGACGACGGAGGAGTGATCGCGTTCCTCAGTCGCCATCGCGTCCGATCCTTTTGATGGCCGGACTCAGGCTGCGGGCCGCCTTCCGGAAACCCTCCCAGGCGTCGTCGCGCTTCAGCGCGTCGCTCATCGAGAAGCCGTTCGGGCGAAGCTTCTTATTCTCTACGTCGGACCAATCGAGGGTGACTGCGACGGGCGCGCCGGGGAGAGGCCGGACGCTGAACGGCGCGACGGCCGTCTGCGCGTACGCGTTGCGGTTGATGTCGAGGAACAATCGCCCCCGACGCTTCGCCTTCATGAACTCGAGGGTGAGCACCTTGGGCTTCTCGGCCACCATCCTCTCGGCGACCGCATGCGCGAAGTCCCAGACCTCGTCGTACGTCTCCGACGGCCGCAGCGGCACCACCACGTGCAGGCCGCGCGAACCGGTGGTCTTCACGAACGGGACCAGTCCGAGGTCGGTGAGGAGCTCCCGAACGCCGAGCGCGGTCTCGCGCACCTCGTCGAAGTCCTCGCCGGACGGGTCGAGATCGAAGATCAATTGATCGGGCTTGTGGAGCTGTTTCATCGTGCTCAGCCAGACGTGATGTGTGATCACCGCCTGGTTCGCGAGGTAGGCGAGCGTCGCGGCGTCGTTCGCCAGAACGTGCGTGACGGCGCCGTCCTTCTTGCGGACCTCGCCGCGCGGGATCCACTCGGGGAAGTACTTCGACGCGTTCTTCTGGAAGATGCGCTCGCCTCTGAGGCCGTCGGGGTAGCGCTCGAGGGTCAGCGGACGATCGCGCGTGTACGGGACCATCTTCGGCGCGATCCCTGCGTAGAACTCGACGAGGTCGCCTTTCGTGATCCCGTCGTCGGGGAACAGCACCTTGTCGCGGCGCGAGATCGCGACGCGCCGGTTCCCGACGCGGATCTCTTCGGCCGGCGCCTTCGGGGTCATCGCGACGGCCGCTCGCGCCGAACGTCCTCGGCGCGCTTGTCGTTCCGCAACCCGAGGAACCGGGGATGCCGCAGCTTGCCGTCGCGCGTCCACTCGGTGAACCCGACCTGCGCGACGAGCTTCGGCTTCACGAAGTGCTGGCCCTTCTTCGGCTCGGGGAGGTCGTCGAACGGCGACGCGTCGATCTCGATGCCCTTCAGCGTGTCGCCCATCTCGCGGAGCTGCCGCTCGCCGAACCCGGTACCGACCTCACCGGCGTACCGCAGCTTCCCTCTGTCGTAGTAACCCAGCATGAGCGCGCCGAAGCCCACGCGACTCGCTTTCGGATCGGTGTATCCCGCGATCACGAGCTCCTGCTCGTTCGAGCACTTCAGCTTCAGCCAGTCCTTCGAGCGCCCTCCCCGGTACGGCGCGGCGGCACGCTTCGCGATCAGCCCCTCCCATCCGGCCTCGCACGATTCCTGCCGGAGCTTCTCCGCATCGCCGGTGCGCGTCGTCGTGCGCCGAAGCGGCCCCCGCAGGGGCACGTTCCGGAGCAGTTTCTTGCGCTCGAGCAGCGGCAGGTCGCGCGCGTCGTCGTCGCCGACGGAGAGGAGGTCGAAGACGTAGTAGCGCAGCTTCGTGCGCGCGCTGCGTTGCTGCAGAGCCTCGAAACCGCCGGCGTCGCCGCCGACCAGCGCGACGACCTCGCCGTCGATCACGAAACGGCCCGACACCTTCTCGAGCGCGTCGACGATCGACGGGAAAGACTCCCCGAGCGGCAGCTTGTTGCGGGAGTAGAGGCGCACCTTGCCATCCTCGACGTAGGCGATCGCGCGGATGCCGTCGAGCTTCCTTTCGAAGACCCAGCCTCGGCTGTCGGGCAATCCGTCGACGAGCGTCGCGAGCATCGGGTCGACCCATCCGCGGACCTTCGTGGTCGGGATCCGCCGGCCGCGGATGGGTTTCGGTTCCATCAGCCTTCGCGCGCGACCTGCTCGACGGTACGCCCGCTTACGACCGACTCGGGACGCGATTTCGTCAGGTTCACGCGCCGATCGGCGTCATCGTCCGCGAGCTTGATCATCAGCCAGTTCTTCCCGCCGGTCCGGCGCAGCGCGAAGCCGCCGCGCAACTTCTCGCCCTGGAGCTTGAACTTGAACGCGCCCTTCGCGATCGCGCGCTCCGGCGACTCGTCGGAGAGGTTCTCGTACGTGCCGCGGTCCCAGATGATCACGCTTCCGGCACCATACTCGCCCTCCGGGATGACTCCTTCGAATCGGTTGTAGGCGATCGGGTGATCCTCGGTCGGGATCGCGAGGCGCTTGTCGGCGGGGTTCATCGACGGACCCTTCGGGACGGCCCACGACTTCATGACGCCGCCGGCCTCGAGCCGCACGTCGTAGTGGAGCGCCGTCGCGTCGTGCTTCTGCACCACGAAACGCAGCCGCTTCCCGGTCTTCAGCTTCCGAGGTGCCGGCTCGGGCGTCTTGGAGAAGTTCCGCTTCTTGCGGTACGTCGTGAGCTCGGCCACGGCTCTAGCCTCGCCGCTCGGGCGGAGACCGGCAAACGGCCCGGCTCTTGACCTGCGTGTGATACTGCGGCTCGGGGGGACATGAGCGAACGGCTTCTGACGGGGGACGCGGCGCGCATCGCAACCGAAGCGCGTCGCCGTGTCGCCGCGGTCCGCGACGATCCCGAAGACCGCTACCGCCTGGTCGAGAGCTTCTACGACGAGCATCCCGTTCCCGGACCCGATTGGTACGGACGCTCCGAGCTCGACTTCATGCGCTGGGAGATCGAGCGCGGCGTCCTCAACTCGCCGCAGGACCGGACGCAGCGGGGATCGCCGTGGTGGCGCATGGTCAACGAGGCGATCATCCGCGATGCGATCGAGGCGGGCATGCTCGTCGACGCGCGGATCACCGATTCGCCGGTCCCCGCGGTTGCCCGATGGATGGACTTCCTGACGGCACCCTCGGCCGCCTCCTGGTACCGCGCGCACAACGCGAGCGTCATCCGCGGGTACGTGAAGGCCGCGCTCCTCGCCCGGCGCGAGCGCCCGGCCGAGCAGTTCTTGATGAACCTCGTGCTCGCGCGCGTGCTGTTCGCGGGGGCGCTCGCCGAGGGCGCGGCGTTCGCGATCGGCGATCACCGGTTGTTGTCGCGGCTCCTGGCGGACCCGCGTTTGCCGGCGGTTCGCCTCGCTATGGACGTGCCGGACTTCTATCCGCGGAGCTACCCGCTCGACGCCGGCGAGGAGGAGATCCTCGAGCGGCGCGCGCGCTCGGCCGACGACGACGCGCTGGCCGCGATCGACGCAGAGCCCTGCGCCCACATCGACGAGCTGTTCGCGTACGCGGCGAAGAGGCTCGACGCGCCCGAGCTCGGGCGCTTCATCGACCGGGGTTTGATCTGCTACCCGCACGGGTTGCTCGTCGATCCCGACGCGGCCGGACCGCGCCTTTGGCTGCCGTGGCTCGCGGAGCAACGCGATCTGCACCCGAGCCGTTGGACCGACGAACTGCTCGACAAGATGCGCCACATCGCCGACCGCGACGTGGACGAAGTCGTCGCCCGCTACTTCGAGGAGTCCGGCGCCGGCGCGCACGAGTTCTTCCAGCAGCTCGTCCGCACGCCGGAGCCGCTGCCCGAGGAGTGCTCGCCTGCGGTGGCGGAGTACCTCAACGAGAAACCGCCGCTCCCGCGATGGGCCGACGCAGGGCTAATGGCTGCCGGCGAGGAGTTCTTCGGGGAGTGGGGGCTATACGTTCCGCTGGTACTGATCTGCTCGTCCCTCCCCGAGTGTTACGGCGCGGCGAAGGGCGTCCAGGTGCTGCACCTCACCGCGCGTCTGGCGACCGACGCGCGGCGGCGCGTCATCGAGACCGCGCAGATGGTGCTCGACGTGATGTCGCCGGGCGGCATGGCCATCGACGGGCCCGGCTACCGCACGGTGCGCCGCGTCCGGCTGATGCACGCCGGTGTCCGTTACCTGATCCAGAACGATCCGCGTGTGAACCGCAGCGGCGACGCCGGGCCCGGCCCGCGCTGGGATCCGGACTGGGGCGTGCCGATCAACCAGGAGGACCTCGCCGGCACGTTGACGACGTTCAGCTGGACGGTGCTGACGGGACTGCGTCTGATCGGCGTGCCGGTCACGAAGGAGCAGGAGGAGGCGTACCTGCACGCATGGAACGTCGTCGGCGCGATGATGGGCATCAAAGAGGAGCTGATCCCGAAGGACGCGGCCGATGCCGACGCGCTGGCCACCGCGATCCGCGCGCGCCAGTGGAAGGAGAGCATCGAGGGCGTCGAGATGACGCGGGCGCTCCTGGACATGCTCGAGGGTTCCGGTCCGGCCCGCGTCGTTCCCGGGTTCGGGCCGGCGATGATCCGCCATTTCATCGGCGACGAGCTTGCCGACACTCTCGCCGTTCCGCGGACGACGCGGACGGCGGGGATCGTCCGGCGTCTGTCCGTCGCCGCGTTCGCCGCGGGCATGACGCAGCAGCGTTCGCGGCTCGCGCGCGCGATGGCCGGCCGCGTCAGCCGGGGCCTTTTGCGCGCGTACGCCGACTTCGATCGGGGCGGCGAGCGTCCCTCGTTCGAGATCCCGACGGCGCTCGCGGAAACCTGGAAGGTGCGCCGGTGACGAACCTCGCAGAGGAGAACTACGACGCGCTGTCGCAGGCGCGCGAGATCTCGCCGATCCCTACGCCGCGCGGGCCGTGGATCATGGGCCAGCGTTGGGAGGATCTACTCTTCGTCTCCTGGCCCGTCCCGGTCGACGCGCTCCGCCCGCACGTCCCCGCGAGCGTCGAGATCGAGACGGCGGAAGGGAGCGCATGGATCAGCGCGGTGCCTTTCTGGATGTCGCACGCGCATTTCCGGAACCTGCCGCCGATCCCGTTCCTGTCGAGCTTCCCGGAGGTGAACCTCCGCACGTACGTCCGCGCCGGCGAGCACCGCGCCGTTTGGTTCCTGAGCCTCGACACCGAGAGCCACATAAACGTGTTCCTCGCACGCCACGCGTTCAACCTGCCGTATGTGTACGCCGACGTCGCGATGTCGCGCGGCGACGAGGTGGTCTTCCGGTCGGCGCGTCCCGACGGAGGTTCGGTTTTCGACGTGCGCTACAAGCCGGTCGGCGACGAACGCGTCCCGCCCGAGGGGTCGCTCGAACACTTCCTGACCGAGCGCTACTCGATGGTGTGCGCCGACGAAGACGGCGATCTGTACCGAGGCGACATCCAGCATGCGCCTTGGCTCCTGCGCGACGTGGAGTGGTCCCCGACGGACATGTCGCTCGTCACCGACGCGGGGTTCGCGGTCGACGGGCGCGACCCACTGGTCTTCTACTCGGCGATGACCGAAGTCGTTCTCTGGAAACCGATCAGGATCTAGCGCTCTCGAGGAGCACGCGCGCCTCGATCAGATCCGCGGTATCCGCCCCTTCGTCGAACGACGCGTAGCACGCCGCGAGAACGGCGCGGCTCTCGTCGTCGCCGCGCAGACGATGCAGCGCGACGGCGGCGCGCAACTCGAACGGGCGCGATCCTTGCTTGCGCGCGCCCTCGACGGCCTCCGCGAGCGCGGCCTCGATCTCGGCCCGCGGCGCACCGGACGCGGACAGGATCGCGGCCTCGAGGCGACGGATGTCGGGCTCGAGGACGCGCTCGCCGGTCTCGTC
>JBASRP010000212.1:0-2677 GCA_049273905.1 Actinomycetota bacterium | reverse complement strand
GCCGCGCGCGGCGGGTGCGGTCGAAGATCCTCATCATCGACCGGGAGCCCCGCCGCGCCTGCGCGCCAGGCGGGAACTCCCTAAACCTCCTTCCGTCCGGCCAGCGCGCGCTGCGCGCACGACCGGTCCTAACTAAGTCTCTAGTGGCGCGAGCTCGATATGAGCACGCGCTTCAGCGCCTCGAACTCTTCGAGGCAGCGGCCCGACCCGACCGCGATGCACGTGAGCGGCGAGTCGGTGATGTGGACCGGCATCCCGGTCTCATGCTTCAGGCGCTCGTCGAGACCCTTCAGCAACGCGCCGCCGCCGGCCAGGACGATGCCCTTGTCCATGATGTCGGCCGACAGTTCGGGCGGGGTCTTGTCGAGCGTGTTCTTGACGGCGTCGACGATCTGGTTGACCGGCTCTTCGATCGCGCGCCGGATCTCCTCTGCGGAGACGATGATCGTCTTCGGTAGGCCGGTGACGAGGTCGCGCCCGCGGATCTCCGCGTGCGGCTCTTCCGGCATGGGGAAGGCGGACCCGATCGCCATCTTCATCTCCTCCGCGGTCCGCTCGCCGAGCATCATCGAGTACTCCTTCTTGATGAAGGAGATGATGGACTCGTCGAGCTCGTCGCCGCCGATGCGGACCGAGACGCTCGTCACGATCCCGCCGAGCGAGATCACCGCGACCTCGGTCGTCCCGCCGCCGATGTCGACGACCATGTTGCCGGTCGGCTCGTGGATCGGCAGCCCGGCCCCGATCGCGGCGGCCATCGGTTCCTCGATGATGTACGCGTTGCGAGCGCCGGCCGCGATGGTTGCCTCCTCCACGGCGCGCTGCTCGACCCCGGTGATCCCGCTGGGGACGCACAACACGACCCGGGGCTTGGCCAGCCACCGGCGGCGGTGAACCTTCTGGATGAAGTAACGCAGCATCTTCTCCGTGACGTCGAAATCGGCGATGACCCCGTCGCGGAGGGGCCGGACCGCCACGATGTGGGCGGGGGTCCGGCCGATCATCCGTTTGGCCTCGGACCCGACGGCCAGGATCGCGCCGGTCTTGGTGTTGATCGCGACGACCGACGGTTCGTTCAGGACGATGCCGCGACCGCGAACGTAGACGAGCGTGTTCGCCGTCCCGAGATCGATGGCCATGTCCCGGCCGAGGAATTGAAAGCTGTTTCCAAACATGAGATAGGGTTCCGATCCGACAGGTCTTGGCGGTCTTGAATCGAACGAACCGGCCGGATGACGCGCAGCATCTTAGCATCGGGATCGAGAGCGACAAAAAGCCAGTTGGGGGACGAGCTGTGAGCCTTCGCCATCGCACCCGATCGCTGATGGCCGTTCTCGGCGCCGTGTCCGTCCTGGCGGCGGTCAGCCCGGCCGCTGCCGCCCGGGTCCAGGAGAAGAATTTCAATCTCGACATCGCGCGCCGGGTCGAGGCCATTTTGAAAAGGGCCAACGTTCCCGTCTTGATGACGCGGACCTCCGACGCGACGGTGTCGCTCGCCTCGCGCGTGGCGAAGGCGAACAACCGGCGGGTCGACGCATTCGTCTCGATCCACAACAACAGCTCGCGGAACCACGGCCGGCACGGGACCGAGGTGTACCGCTCGATCAAAGGAGGCGAGTCGGCGACGCTCGGGTCGCTCCTGCGGGACGAGCTCGCCCGCTCCCCCGGCCTGCCGACCAGCCTGAACGCCCGGCGCGGCGACCACGGGGACTACTACTACGTGCTGCGCAAGACGACCATGCCGGCCGTGATCGTCGAGGGCGCCTACGTGTCAAACCGGGCCGACGCGAGGCGGCTGGCCAGCGCCTCGTTCCGGCAGAAGCTCGCCGCGTCGATCGCGCGTGGCATCCTCGCCTTCCAGCAGACGCTCGTCGCGCGTCCGTTGCCGTCGTCGCCGACGCCGAACCGGATGGTGTTGCGCGGCATGGACACGCCGGCCGACGTCGCGGGCCGCGCGATCAACGCGCGCACCGTGGATCTGTCGTGGACGCCGGGCGGCGCGCCGGGATACCACATCTATCGCGACGGTGCGTTGATCGGGACCGTGTGGGCGAGCGGTGAGTCGCGTCTCACGTTCTCGGACGTGTGGGCCGCGCCGGGTCAGACGTATGGGTACGAGATCGCCGCGACGCTCGGCGGCGACCGCCGCACGTTCGAGTCGCCACCGGCGAGCGTGTCCGTCGTCACCCCGCCGATCGTCGTCGCCCTCGATCCCGGTCACGGCGGGAGAGATCCGGGCGCGAGCGGCAGCTACTGATTCAGAACGCGCCCGCTTCGCGCAGGCTCGACCACCCGCCGGCGGCAACGATCACGTGATCGACCAGCTCGATGCCGAGCACGTTCGCCGCGTTCGCGAGCCGGCGCGTGATCGCGCGATCGTCCGGTGAGGGCTCGGCGTCGCCCGACGGATGATTGTGCGCCACGAGCACAGCGGCGACGCCGGGGACGCGGAGCGCGGCTGCGAAGACCTCGCGCGGTTCCATCGGCGCATGAGCGATCCCACCGACCCCGATCACCGTCTCACGGATGACCCTGTGCCGCCGGTCGAGGAGGAGAACCACCGACTCCTCGCGCTCCAGATGAGCCAGCCGCGGGGCCAGCAAGGCGGCCGCGCCAGCCGGGCCCAGGATCTGGGGCCGCTCGGCGCCTGCCGCCCGGGAGGCGCGTCGTCCCAGCT
>JBASRP010000207.1:0-5874 GCA_049273905.1 Actinomycetota bacterium | reverse complement strand
GCTTCCGCCCGTGACCAGGACGTTCATCCCATCCCGGAGTCTATTCGGGCGAACCGGGTTCCGTGCCGCGCCCTCATACCGTCATTAGACTTGACCGGACGTGGCGCAAGACATCGGAACCGATCGCCGCATCGCACGTCTCGTCGGCGGTCGCTATCAGGTCACCGGCCTCATCGCCTCCGGCGGGATGGGTGAGGTCTTCCAAGCGCACGACAAAACCCTCGATCGCACGGTCGCGCTGAAGGTCCTCCGCGCGGGGCTCGGCTCGGACCAAGACTTCGTCGCCAAGTTCCGCAAGGAAGCGACGATCGCCGGACGCCTGTCGCACCCGAACATCGTCCAGGTCTACGACTTCGGCCAGGCCGACGACGGCTCCGCCTACATGGCGATGGAGCTCGTCGAGGGTCAGAACCTCCGCGAGGTCCTCAACACCAACGGCCGCCTGCGTCCGGCCGTCGCCGCGCGGATCGCCGGCCAGGTCTGCGCGGCCCTCGAAGCCGCGCGCAAGGCCGGGCTCGTCCACCGCGACATCAAGCCTGAGAACATCCTCCTGACCGCCGACGGCCAGGTGAAGGTCGCGGACTTCGGCCTCTCCCGCACGATGGCGGAGTCCCACGCCACGCAGGCCGGCGCCCTCTTCGGGACGGCGCACTACCTCGCGCCCGAACAGGTCGAGGGCAAGAGGAGCGATCACCGCGCCGATCTCTACGCGCTCGGCGTCGTCCTCTACGAGATGTTGACCGGTGCAACGCCGTTCAGCGGCGACACACCGCTCGTCGTCGCGTACCAACACGTCCGCGAAACCGTGCCGCGTCCGGGCGAGAAGATCGCCGGCGTCCCGCCGACCCTCGACGAGATCGTCGCGCGCGCCACGTCGCGCGACCCGGCGAAGCGCTTCGGCTCCGCGGCCGAGATGGGCGAGACCTTGCGCAGCGCGATGCCGCGCACGGACACCGGCGAGGTCGGCACGCTCGTCCACCCGACCATCGCGATCCCGATCGGCACGCAGGAGACGATCAACCTCGGCCGCCGCCGCGGACCGCACCTCACGCGCCGTGGACTCATCGTGATCATCGCACTCATCGCGGTCCTGGCGGCGTCGATCCCGATCCTCGTCAATAGCTTCAAAACCGTCGACGTCCCCGCCGTCGCCGGCAAGTCGAAGGCCGCCGCACAAGCGCTCCTGAGGGATGCGGGCTTCAAGGTCCAAACAGACGTCGAGAACAGCTCGACCGTTCGCGAGGGATTCGTTATCCGCGCCGAGCCGGAGGGATCGGCTCGTAAGGGATCGACGATCATGCTGATCATCTCGTCCGGTCCCGTCACGGTGCGCATGCCCGACGTCAAAGGGCTCTCCTTCGACGAGGCGGAGAGACAACTCCTCGATCTCAAACTGAAGGTCGAAAGGAAGGACGCATTCAGTCCAACCGTTGAAAAGGGTCACGTCATATCTCAGAGTAAGGACCTCGACGACGTCGTCGAGCAAGGAACGACCATCGTCCTCACCGTTTCTAAGGGCGTCGAGCGCGTCGCGGTCCCGAACGTCGTGGGCAAGACCGAAGCCGAAGCCAACCAGATGCTCACGGCCGCCGGATTCACCGTTACCGTGCAGAAAGCCGACAACGACACGGTCCCGGCCGGCAAGGTGATCTCGCAGACCCCGGCCGCGGGGAAGGCCAACAAAGGATCGGCCGTCACCATCGTCGTCAGCAACGGCCCGACGAAGGTCCAGGTGCCGAACCTCCAGTGCAAGACCCGGAAGCAAGCGAACGACCTCCTCGCCGCCCGCGGCCTTCAAGTGAAGTTCGTCGGCAACGACCGGTTCGTGGTCGACCAGGATCCGGCCCCCGGCAGCTACGCGCCGAAGGGCTCGGTCGTCACCGCGTACACCGGGCCCGGCACCTACTGCTAGCCGCGGGCACTCGCCCGCCTATACTCGCCGACCGTGCAAACCGCTTCCGCGCGCGTCCGGCGCTACTCCTGGGAGATCGGCCTCATCGGCATCACCGCCATATGGGGCTTCACGTTCCCGATCGTGAAGTGCGCGCTCGAGCGCTGCCCCGCCATCAAGGGCGGCCTCGGTCTCGCCGACGTGACCCACCCGACCCGGCCGCTGATGTTCCTCTCCCTCCGGTTCGCGATCGCAACCGTCATCGTCGGCGCCGCGTCGCTCAAGGCCCTGCGCGAGATGACCAAAGATCAGTTCCTCATCGCGTGCCTCATCGGCGCGGCACTCTGCGGCGGGTTCATCTTCCAGACGACCGGGCTCGAGAGGACCACCGCGTCGAACACGGGATTCCTCACCGGGATGTACGTGATCCTCACCCCGTTGCTCGGCGCCGCGGTCCTCCGCAAGATCCCGCCGCTCTCGACGGCCGCCGGCGCGATCCTCGCGTTCGCCGGACTGCTCCTCATCACCTCGCCGTCCGGCATCGGACTGAGACTCGGCGACGGCCTGGTCCTCGGATGCGCCGTTCTGTTCTCCGTCCACCTGCTTCTCCTGGGGAGGTTCGCCGCCGCGGTTCCTCTGCAGGCGCTGGTGACGGTTCAGCTCGCGTTCACCGCGGTCGCGACGGGCATCGCGTCCGCCGCAAGCGAGCGCACCGGCATCCCAACCGAGGGAGGCGTCTGGGCCGCGATCCTCATCACCGCCGTCTTAGCGTCGGCGCTCGCGTTCTTCATCCAGACCGGGGCCCAGAGGTTCATCCCGCCGGCGCGCACGGCTGTCATCCTGGTGATGGAGTCGCCGTTCGCGGCGCTGTTCGGATACTTGATGCTCGACGAACGGCTGGGCATGCGGGGATGGACGGGGGCGGCGTTGATCGTCGCGGGGTTACTGGTGGCGGAGCTGTTCGCTCCGGAGAGGGAAGCTCTTTAGCGGCTGGCGCGACGCCGCGCGAAGATCTGCGCGACGAACATCATGATGGTCGTCATGTCAGTTGTTCCAGGTCGTCAGCGGGCCGGCTTCCATCGCGAAGGCCGCTTCCCACATGGCCCCGAGCACCATCGGCATCAGGTTGGCGAGAGCGCCACCCTTGCCGGGCATCGGGGGGAGGCCGCTGTCGTTCTGGTGGGTGTAGTTGAGGCCGGTGGCGGAGACGCCTGCGTAGGTTCCTTCAGCCGGGGCGAACGCGTCGCCTGCGTAGCCCACTCGGCCCCATACAGCCTGGTCCCCGAGTGCCTTCTGCGTCCCTGCCGTTCCGTCCATTTCTGGCTCCTTCGCGGCGTACAGTCCCATCCTCGGCGCCGCGAGCACCTTCTTTGACCGTCCATTCGGCCGGTTTTCCCCCTGTCCAGAAGGACTACCGGGCCGTCCGTTCGGCCTACCCCTGAGACCGGCTAACCCCCTGTGATCGACCGGTCTTATCTCTACGAACGACTGAGGGTTACGCGGGACGTAGTACAAAGGTCCCCTCTTGCCCCCCTCATCCGGGTGGTTCGGCGCGCTGAGCTGCGTCTTGACAGCCCGAGCAGCCGCTCCTACCATCGCTCGCACCTATGCAGCGGTATTACTGGTTCTTCGGAGACCCCCGCCCGGGGGCCGACGCCGTCTAGGCGAACGCCGAGAGCCAGCCCCGGGTGAGAAGCCCGGGGCCTTTCGTTTCCCGGGCCGGAGCTAAGGAGCAGCGCAAATGGTCGTGGTGCTAGGAGCGGGAGCGACGGAAGAGCAGATCGCTGCCGTCGTCGACATCGTCGAAGAGGCCGGCGGTGAGACCTTCGTGTCCCGCGGCAAGAATCGGACCATCGTCGGCCTGCTCGGGGACACGGAGCGGTTCATGGCTCTCCCGCTCGCCACCCTGCCCGGGGTGGAAGAGGTCGTCCGGATCGGAAAGCCGTACAAACTGGTCGCCGCTGAGTCTCGGCCGTCGCCGTCGGTCGTCCAGGTCGGCAACGTTCCCATCGGCCGCGATTCCTTCTGCGTGATCGCCGGGCCGTGCGCGATCGAGACGGAAGACCAAGCGATGACGGCCGCGCGGGCGGCCAAAGCCGCCGGCGCGCACGTCCTGCGCGGGGACGCCTACAAGCACCGCACCTCGCCGTACGCCTTCCAGGGCCTCGCCAAACGCGGACTCGAGATCCTCGCACAGATGCGCGCCGAAACCGGCCTGCCTGTGGTGACCGAGGTGCTCCACACCTCCGAGGTCGACATCGTCGCCTCCTACGCGGACATCGTCCGGGTCGGCGCCCGCAACATGCAGAACTTCCAGCTGCTGAAGGAGCTCGGCCGCACCGGACGCCCCGTGATGCTGAAGCGCGGGCTTTCGGCAACGATCGAGGAGTGGCTGATGGCCGCCGAGTACATCGCTCAGCAGGGCAACGAGGACATCATCCTGTGCGAGCGAGGGATCCGGACCTACGAGCCGATGACCCGCAACACGCTCGACGTCTCGGCCGTACCGCTGGTGCACCGGCTCTCGCACCTGCCGGTAATCATCGACCCGTCGCACTCGAGCGGGAAGCGGGAACTCGTCGCTCCCTTCGCGCTGGCCGCCGTGGCCGTCGGCGCCGACGGGGTCATGATCGACATCCACCCGCATCCCGAGACGGCGCTGTGCGACGGACCCCAAGCCCTCACGCCGGACGAGTTGGTGCCGCTGGTCGCCGAGATGGGTGCCGTCGCCAAGGCGGTCGGCCGGCCGATGGCGCGGTCGTCGCCTGGGCTCTCCGCGGTCGGCGAGTAAACCGGCTCACAGGTTTCTAAGAAACCCGGCGTACGCTGGGCGTATGGCGTCCGGCAGAGTCCTCGTCGTTGACGACGATCGTCGTCTTCGCGACATGCTGCGCCGGGCCCTCGAGTCCGCCGGGTTCGAGGTCGACGCCGCCGAGGACGGGGGCCGGGCCCTCGCCGCGATCTCCCAGCGGGCCTTCGACGTCGTGGTGCTGGACATCCTGATGCCCGGAGTCGACGGGCTCGGAGTCGCGCGGCGGCTGCGGCAGCGGGGCGACGCGACGCCGATCCTCATGCTGACCGCACGGGACGGGATCCCCGACCGCGTCGCGGGGCTCGACGCCGGCGCTGACGACTACCTCGTCAAGCCTTTCTCGATCGACGAGCTGCTCGCGCGGGTCCGCGCGCTCTTGCGCCGCGCGAGCGGGGAGGCCGGCGAGCTGCTGCGCTTCGCCGACCTCGAGCTCGATCCGCGCACGCGCGACGTCACCCGCGGCGGCGCTCAGATCGAGCTGACGACCAAGGAGTTCGAGCTGCTCGAGTTCTTCCTGCGGCAGCCGAAGATCGTGCACGACCGCTATCGCATCCTCGAGGACGTCTGGGGCGGGGAGGACGTCGCGTCGAACGTGCTCGAGGTCTACGTCGGCTACCTGCGCCGGAAACTCGGCGAGCCGCACCTCATCCAGACCGTGCGCGGCGTGGGGTACGCGCTGAAGGAGGCGTAGTGTCCCTTCGTCTCCGCCTTACCCTCATCACGACTGTCGTTCTCGGGATCGTGCTCGCCGTATTCGGCGCAGGCGTCTACGTCCTGCTCGACCGGAACCTGAAATCGCGGCTCGACCAGACGCTCGAACAGCGGACCTTGAGCGTGGCCCGGTCCATGGGCGGTTTCGGCTCCGCTCTCGAAGGCCTCGGCCTCCTGCCGCCCGGCATCTACCTCCAGATCATCGATACGCAGGGAGCCATCGCCGACAAGTCGCCCGCGCTCGGCAACGAGCAGCTCCCCCTCGACGACGGCGTGCGCGCGGTGGCCGCGGGCCGGAGGGAATCGTTCACGTACGACGCCCAGGTCGGCCAGTATCCGCTGCGGGTTCGCGCCGTCGGGCTGGTTCGCAGCGGCACCCGCGAACCGGCCGGCGCGCTCCTCGTTGCCACATCGCGCCAAGAGGTCGAGGACACCCTACGGCGGCTGCGCGGCGTCCTGT
>JBASRP010000205.1:0-5934 GCA_049273905.1 Actinomycetota bacterium | reverse complement strand
GGCGAGACGCTTCCGGAGACAACGTGGATCCTCCCGATCCCCGAGGGCCGCGTCGTCGACCTCACCGCCGACCCCGCGGATCTCGCGGTCGAGCGCGAGAGCATCCGGCTCGCGTTCGTCGCGGCGCTGCAGCACCTGCCGCCGCGCCAGCGGGCGGTGCTGATTCTGCGCGAGGTGCTGCACTGGAAGGCGAATGAGGTCGCGCAGCTGCTCGAGACGAGTGTCGCCTCGGTCAACAGCGCCTTGCAGCGCGCGCGAGCGACGCTGGAGACGATCGACGTAGCGTCGACGGAGCCGGCCGAGCCGGCCGACGAGGAGCAGCGCGCGCTGCTGGCCCGCTACGTCGAGGCGTTCGAACGGTACGACCTCGAGGCTCTGACCGCGCTCCTGCAGAAGGACGCGACCTGGTCGATGCCTCCGTACCCGATGTGGCTCCAGACGCACGCCGACATCGTCACGTGGTGCCTCGGCCCGGGGATCGCGTGCCGCGGCTCCCGCCTGATCCCGACGATCGCGAACGGCATGCCGGCCTTCGGTCAGTACCGGCCGAGCGGGCCCGGCGGTGCGTTCGAGCCCTGGTCACTGCAGGTCCTCGAGTTGAAAGATGGCGTGATCTCAGGGATCAGCTTCTTCCTCGAGGTCGACAAGCTCTTCCCGCTGTTCGGGCTGCCGCCCACAACCAACTAGCTCACTCTCCGCGCGCAGAACGGCTCGCAACCCGGCGAGCGAGAGCAGCTCGTAGAGCTCGTCGGGCGCGTCCCTCAGGCAGATGCAGCCGCCGAGCTGCAGCGCCGCCAGCTGCAGGCGCGCGAGCGCGTCGACCGTCGCCAGCCCGATCGGACCGTGAACGACCACGACGATCGGATCCGGGTCGCCGATCGAGGACACGCCGGAACTCCCTCCTTTGCCTTCGGTGATACAGACGCCATGTGCCGGGGAAACTCATCTGTGGTTGTCGCGCAATGCTCTCGCAGCCGATAGCCTGCGTTGCTCGTAGGGACCGGGAGGACGATTGCCGACCGCAGACCAACTCATCGAGTCCGGCCGTAAGCACCTTCTGAATCACGTCGACAAGTTCAGCCGCGTCGGCGACGAGCGCGACCAGGCCACGGAGCTCCTCGCGTATGCCGCCGGTCGCGAGATCACCGACGGCATCGAGGTGGACCCGCGAACGGCGCAGCGCTACGAGCGCTTCCTCGAGCGCCGCTCCACCGGCGAGCCCGTGCCCTACATCCGCGGCTTCGAGACCTTCTCCGGCTTGAAATTGGCGGTGAAGCCGGGCGTGTTCATCCCGCGCGACTCGACGCAGTTCCTCGCCAAGCAAGCCGTTGCTCGGCTGCGCGGACGGAAGAACCCCGTAGGTGCCGATCTGGCGACCGGCGTCGGCGCCGTGGCCCTCGCGATGGCCGACGCGGTCCCGTCCGCACGGGTGTACGGAACGGACCTCGCACCGCTGGCCGTGCGGCTGGCGCGCGCCAACGCCCGCGCGAACCGGCTCCCCAACGCGCGATTCGTGACGGGCAGCATGTTCGACCCGCTCCCGCGCGCCCTGCGCGGCGGGATCGACGTGATCGCCAGCCACCCTCCCTACGTCGCGACCGACGAGCTCGACGACTTGCCGGCCGAGATCGGGTTCGAGCCGACGATGACGATCACGGACTCCTCCTCGGACGGCTTGGGGCTGGTTCGACTGCTGATCGATGAAGGCCGGGAGTGGTTGAAACGCGATGGGTGGATGTGCATCGAGATCGCGCCCGACCTGGCGAGGCCCGTCCGTACGATGCTCAGCCGCGCCGGCTACCGGAACGTGAAGAGCACCCGCGGGATCCACGAATACTCGCGCGTCCTCGTCGCGAAGCGATAGAACACCCAGGTCGGAGCGGCCGGTGTCACATTCCGGCAGCTGAAACGTCTCCTGGGGTGAGATGACCGAGACCAAAGCGCCGGAGCACTGGCGGTACCTGTTCGCGATCGCATACCGCATGCTCGGTACCGTCCACGAGGCGGAGGACGCCGTGCAGGAGGCGTACGTTCGGTTCGCGGAGGCCGCGCCCGAGGATGTGCGTTCCGCGCGCGCCTACCTCTCGACGCTCGTCACCCGGATCTCGATCGACCGGCTCCGTTCGGCCGCCCGGAAACGTGAGACCTACGTCGGGCCCTGGCTGCCCGAACCGATCGTCGCCGACGGCGACCCGGCCGAGGCGGCCGACCCTGACTCGCTGTCACTGGCGTTCCTCGTCGTTCTGGAGTCGCTGAACCCGGTCGAGCGCGCGGTGTTCCTGCTGCGCGAGGTGTTCGGATACGAGCACGAGCAGATCGCGCGCGTGGTGGAACGCTCCGAGGTGAACGTCCGCCAGATCGCACATCGCGCGCGCGAAGCCGTCGCGGCGCGCCGGCCGCGATTCGACATCGCGCCGGACAAGAAACGCGAGATCGGCGAGCGCTTCCTCGACGCGCTGCGCAGGCTCGACATCCCCGAGATGCTGACGCTCCTCGACGATGAGGTCACCCTGCGGTCGGACGGCGGCGGTGTCGTGCAGGCGGCGCGCCGGCCGATCGTCGGTCCGGACAAGGTGACGCGCTTCCTCGTCGGGATCTCGAGCGTCGAGTTCGACGCCGTTGAGGTCGCTTTGAACGGACAGCCCGGCATGGTCGTCAAGGTCGGCGGTCAGGTCGTCGCCGCCGTGAGCATCGACCTGCGCGACGACCGCATCAGAGACATCTTCATCATCGTGAACCCCGAGAAGCTCGCCGCGATCCGCGAGGAGGTCTGAGATGGACACGATCCAAGAGGCGCGCACGAGGTCCGGACTGATCTGGACGGTCGTCGGCGTTCTCATCACGGCCAACGGCGTCTGGGCGTTCTTCGCGCCGCACAGCTTCTACGACACACTCGCCACGTATCCGCCGTACAACCGCCACCTCTTCCACGACATCGGGGCGTTCTCGATCGGCCTCGGTTTGGCGTTCCTCATCGCGATGCGCGTACGGAGCGCGCTCACCGTCGCGATCGCCGCCAACGCGGTCGCCGCCGTGATGCACGCGATCTCGCACATCATCGACCGCGATCTGGGCGGGAAGGCGAGCGATCCTTGGCTCCTCTCCGCAGTGGGGCTGGCGCTCGCGATCCCCGCGATCCGTCGCTTGCGAGGTGCGCGATGAAGGTCCTCGTCGCCGGAGCGACCGGCGCGGTCGGCGTGCCGAGCGTCCGCGCGCTGCTCGCGGCGGGGCACGAGGTCGTCGGAACGACGCGATCGGAGAAGAAGCGCGGCCTCATCGAGGCGATGGGAGCGACGTCGATCGTCATGGATGCGCTCGACGCGGCGTCGGCTCGCCGGGCTGTGACGGAGACGAGGCCGGACGCGATCGCGCAGCTCCTGACCGACCTGCCGAAGCGCGGGCCGGTCCGTTCCTCGGAGCTCGCAACGACGAATCGCCTGCGGATCGACGGCACGCGGAATCTCGTCGCTGCGGCCAGGGAGGCGAACGTCGGCCGATACGTGAGCGAGTCGATCGCCCTCGGCTACATGCCGAGCAGCGAGCGCCCCGCGACGGAGACCGATCCGTTCGCGGATGAAGCCGCACGCCCGTCCTTCGCCGGGCCGTTACGCGCGCTGGCGTTCCTGGACGAGGAGGTACGCGGCATCGGAGGGATCGTGCTCCGCATGGGTCTCTACTACGGCGACGAAAGCGGCTCGCAGCAGTTCATGGCGAAGTTGGCGCGACGCCGGCTCCTGATGATGCCGAAAGGCAACGGTCTCCTGCCGTGGGTCCACGTTGAAGACGTTGCCTCCGCCGTCGTTGCAGCGCTCGAGCGCGGGAAACCCGGCGAGGCGTACAACATCGTCGGCGACGAGCCGGCGACGACGTTCGACCTCGCGTCCGCCGTCGCGCGCTCCGTCGGATCGCGCTCGCCGCGGAAAATGCCGCGCTGGCTCGTGCGCCTCGCTCTGCCGTACTTGGCGTCGACGCTCGACCAGTCGTATCTCGTCTCGAACGAGAAAGCGAAGCGGGACCTCGGCTGGACGCCGCGCTACCCGCGCGTCGAGGACGCGTTCCGCGTCGCCGCTGGCTGACGCCCTTCACGCGCGGTGGGCTAGGGCGCGCCCTCCGGCACGATGTCCGGATCCGGCACGCGGCGGCGCCGGACCACGGCGATCACAGACGCCATCGTTATGAGCCCGCCGATGATCTGCAGCGGGACGAGCTCTTCATCGAGGAACAGCGCGGCGCCGGCCGCGGCGATGATCGGCTGCGCCACGCCGATCACCGACGACAGCGACACGTCGACCAGGCGGTGCGCCCACGTGACGAGGAGGTGCCCGCCGGTCCCCGGCCCCAGCGCCACAATGACGATCAGCAGCCAGTCGCGCGCGCTCGGGTCGGTGAAGTTCCCGCTGCGCAGGAACATCACCGGCGTCAACGAGACGGCGGCGACGCCGAGTACCGCGGTGAAGTACTCGAGCGTCGCGGTTCGCGCACGGATCCGCTTCGACGCGAGGAAGAACACGGTCCACACGAAGATGGCGATGAGCGCCATCACGTCGCCCGAGGGATGCCACCCCGGCCGGCTTGCCGATCCGGCTACGACGAGCCCGATGCCGGCGATCGAGGCTGCGGTCCACCAGACGTCCCACACCGTCACGCGCTCGCCGAACATCCGGCCGGCCACCAAGAAGATCAACGCCGGCTCGATGCACGTGATGAGCGTGACGTTGGCGACCGTCGAGCGCTGGAGTGCCTCGAAGAACAATGCGATGTTGGCCGCGAACAGCACGCCTGGGACGATCGACGCGCGCCACACCTCCTTCGAGACACGGCGCCCCGACAGCCGCACGACGAGCCACAACGCGGGGGCTCCGACCCACAGCCGGCAGACGGCGAACGTGACGCCGCTGACGTGCGACGACTTGACGATCACCGTCGATGCGGCCCACAGGAAGACACCGAACGAGACGGCTACCACGCCGGCGGGGTTGAAACCGACCCCCGCTCGCGCCGGCGCGGTTGGTTTGTCGGTCATCGCGCGCGGAGTCTAGCCTGGCATCTTCATGGACAAGCCCGGCGTCTCGCGCAGCGTTCTGATCACCGGTTGCTCGACCGGCATCGGACGTGCCACCGTCGAGCGGCTGCTTAAGAGCGGATGGAAGGTCACCGCGACCGCGCGCCGCATCGAAACGATCAAGGACCTCGGCGACGCCGGGGCGCACATCCTCCCGCTGGACGTGACGGACGAAACGTCGATGACCGCCGCGGTCGCACAGATCGAGAAAGAAGACGGCGCCGTCGGCGTCCTCATCAACAACGCCGGCTATGGCCTCCAGGGACCGTTCGAAGAGTTTTCGATGGACGAGGTCCGGCGGCAGTTCGAGACCAACGTCTTCGGCCTCGTGCAGATGTGCCAGCTCGTGCTCCCGGGCATGCGCCGGCAGGGATGGGGACGGATAGTCAACGTCTCATCGATCGGCGGGAAGCTCGTATTCCCGGGCGGCAGCTTCTACCACGGCACGAAGCACGCGGTGGAGGCGATCAGCGACGCGCTGCGCTTCGAGGTGCGGCCGTTCGGCGTGCGCGTCATCATCGTCGAGCCGGGAACCGTTCTCACCGAGTTCGGCGACACCGCGCTCAGCTCGATCGCCGCCACCGGAGAGACCGGTCCGTACGCGGCGTTCAAGGAAGGCCTCCACGGAACGGTCAAGGGCGCGTACGAGGGCCCGCTGGCGCGTCTCGCGATCTCGGCCGACGACGTCGCCGCAAAGATCGAGAAAGCGATCAGCGCGCGCCGGCCGCGCTCGCGTTATCCGGTCGGCGCCGTCGCGCGATCGGGCATCGCTCTCAAACGCGTCACGCCGGACCGCATGTTCGACATGGTGCTGCGCTCGCAGTTCCGTTCGGCCGAACCTCCTGATGAGGCGACGTAAAACGGGGCAAGCG
>JBASRP010000204.1:0-1559 GCA_049273905.1 Actinomycetota bacterium | reverse complement strand
GGTCGGACTCGCGATGCGTGGCGCCGCGCAGAACCGCCGAGCGGCGTCGCTCATGGGGATCGACCCGAACCTCGCGGCGATGGCGGCGTGGGCGCTAGGCGGCGGGCTCGCGGCGCTCGCCGGCGTGCTGCTGGCGGCCCTCACCAATCTCGACCCGTACAACCTTCCGCTCCAGGTGCTTCCTGCGTTCGTCGCCGCGTTGATCGGCGGGCTCGAAAGCCTTCCCGGCGGACTCCTCGGATCGATCGTTACCGGGTTCTCCTTCGGTCTCGCGCCGGCGCTGAGCAACGTCCCCGGCGTCGGCAACGTGATGCGCCTGAGCGGCTCGCCGCAGCTCATCCTCGCCGCCGTCGCTATGGTCGTTATGGGCTTGCGCGGACGCCGAATCGCGGGGGTCGAGGCAGCGGAATCCGGCCTCTCCAGCGGCGGGCTCGTGCGAACGACCGCGCCGAAACGCGGGATCACGCCGGGTCTGGTGGCGGCCGTCGCCTTCTTGATGTTGTTCCCGTTCGTCGTCGGCGATTCGATCCTCGGCGACGCCCTGCTCGCGTTCGAGTTCGCGATGATCGCCATCTCGCTCGTCGTGCTGATCGGGTGGGTCGGGCAGATCTCCCTTGCGCAGGCGAGCTTCGTCGGCATCGGCGCGTTCATCACTGCGATGGCCGCGCGTGGGTGGGATCTGCAGTTCCCGATCAACGTCGTCGTCGGGATGGTGGCCGCAGCGGTGGGCGCGGTTCTGCTCGGGGTGATCGCGCTCCGCGTGCGCGGCTTGTACCTCGCCGTCGCCACGCTGATCTTCGCGTGGATGGCCGACACGTTCCTGTTCCGGTCGCCCTGGCTGGGGGCAGGCGGCGGGAGTTCGACCATCCCTGATCAGCAGATCGGCAGCCCGGGAACGTTTGCGTCGTTCGATCTCACGCACCGCCGGCCGCTCTACTACGTGATGCTTGCGGTGCTCGTGGTCGTCATCACCGCCCTCGCCAACCTGCGCGAGACGCGGACCGGCCGCGCGTTCTTCGCAGTGCGCGGTTCGGAGATGGCCGCGGCGTCGCTCGGCATCGACGTGGTTCGGTTCAAGCTGCTGGCGTTCGCCGTCTCCGGTGCTTTGGCCGGGCTCGGCGGCGGATTGCTGATGGTCGAGCAGCGAACGGTCGTTCCGACGCAGTTCCTGTTCACGTTCTCTCTCCAGTTCCTGGCGATCGCGGTGATCGGCGGTCTCGGGAGTCTCGGTGGCGCGGTGGCGTCCGGCGTTCTGTTCGCCGCTCTGAACGAACTCTTCTTTCAGGTGAGCGCGCTGGCCGGATGGCTCGAGGTCGTATCCGCGGGCCTCCTCGCCGCGGCGTTGCTTTCCTATCCGGGTGGGCTTGCGGCCGCGCACGCCTCGGCCATGCGCCTCGTCGATCGTCTCCGCACGGCTCGCGCCGGGGACGACGAACGAACGGAACCCGCGCCGGCTCGCCGGTTGGCGACGCGAGCAGCGCCTCTCCTTGAGAAGGCTAGGCGTCTCGTCGTACGCGCCGCGCGCCCTCTCGCGCGCGTGCGGCCGGGCCGGCGGAAGC
>JBASRP010000203.1:0-4925 GCA_049273905.1 Actinomycetota bacterium | reverse complement strand
CTCCTGGGCAGACGTGGGCTCCTCAGCCGGAGCTTCGGGCTCGGCCGGCGCCGCGGGCTCCGTGGACGCCTCGGGCTCTTCCGGCGTGGTCTCGTCCGTCTTCGACATGTCCTCGTGGCCGTTCGGCTCGGGGGCCTGCGGCGCCTCGGACGCCGTGGAGGGCTCGTCTCCGTTCAGGGCGGAGTCGACCGCGCGGTTCTCGGGGTCCGGAGTCATCAAGGATCGGCTAGCTGCGAGAGAAGACCTTCAGGACGCCGCGTGCGAACCCGTAATCCAATCCGAACACGAAGAGCGTCACGAACGTTACCGAGACGAGAACGACGACGGTGTACGTGACGACCTCTCCGCGCGTCGGCCATGCGACCTTCTTCAGCTCCGTGCGAACCTCACGGAGGAACTGACGTGGAGGGGTCCGCTTCTTCTTCTCGCCGCCCGGCGTCATGCGCGCGGGAGTCGCCGGCTTCGCGCCACGGTCCTGCGCAGCCTGCTGCCTTGCGAGAAGTCGTTTGGTTTGCCGGTTCATGACCCCAGTTCTTCCTCTTTGCAGGGCCGGAGGGACTTGAACCCCCAACCCCTGGTTTTGGAGACCAGTGCTCTGCCAGGTTGAGCTACGGCCCTCCGCGGTTAGGGACACACCCCTCCGCCGGAACGGCACAGTATAGGGTCCCGCGTTCGGGAGTGTAAAGCGAAGCAGAGCGCCGAGAGCGCTCTGACCAGCGCGGATGGAGCCCTAGGTGGCGGTTCGCAGGCGCGAGCGCCGCATCGTGCGCCACAGCGCGTACGCGGCTCCGGCGGCAACCGCGACACCGGCGACCGAAGTGAGCGCGTCGCGGTTTTCTTGCGCGAGCCGGACGAGCTCCGCGGGGACGATCGCCGGTGGGATCGGCAGCAAGCGGCGGCTGCGTTCGCTCTCGACGCGATCCAGGATCGAGTCGACGAGGAACGCCGGCGGTTCGATCTCGTGCTCCTTGACGGCGACGAGGCCGGCGGCGACGGACCGGTAGCGCGTCGCTTCGGCCCGGCACGACGCACACGACCCGAGGTGTGCGTCGATCCACCGCACGGTCTCGGCGCCGAGCTCGTCGCCGGCGAGGCCGGGCAGGTACGGAGACACCTGTTCGCAATTCATCTCGAAGCCTTCTTCCGTTTCATCGGGACCACCACGTCGCTTCCGTACATCAGATCCGCGATCTTGCGTCGCGCCCGGAAGAGCCGCACCTTGACCGCTCCCTCCGTCGCTCCCACCTGTTTCGCTATCTCTTCCAACGTGAACCCGTACACATCCTTCATCACTACGACCGTCCGCATCGGCACCGGTAACTTCTGAAGCGCCGCCTCGAGAGCCTCCGCGTCGGCCGGCTCGTCGGGCGTTGCAACTGGGACCTCGAGCGGCTCGAGGTCCGCCGGATCGATCGCTACCGCCTCGCGTCCGCGCTTCTTGAGGTAGCTCACCGCTGTGTTGGCCGCGATGCGATACGCCCAGGTCCCGAAACCGGCGTCGCCTCGGAAGCTCCGCAAGCCGCGCCAGATCCGAACGTAGACTTCTTGCATCACGTCGGCCGCGTCGTCGTGGTTGCCGACGAGCCGATAGACGAGACCGTAGACCGACCGGTGCGTCTCTCTGACGAGCTGCTCGAATGCTTCCGAGTCGCCCCGTCTGGCCGCCTCGACGAGCGTGGCGTCTATGTGCAACAAGCCTCCCAGCGCGTTGGACCCGCAGGGACGGCTCCAGGTTACGCCCGTCCGTTCACTCCTTCTGGGAGATCAGCAGGTCGGGACGGTTCTTCCAGCGGTCGAAGAAGACGTTCCAGTTCTTTTTGGACCGTTTCGCGCGCTCGGCCTCGTCGACGGAGGTCCAGCCCCGGTGGGTGTACTTCGTGGCGGGGATCGGGACCACGACGGCCGAGCTCCCGAGAGCGCGCAGCTGGAACGAGAGGTCGATGTCGGCGTGCCGGTACCAGCGGAACTTGTCGTGGATCAAGCCCTTCGCCAGGAGCTCGCGGCGCGTCGCGAGGAAGTAGCCCTCGATCGCGTCGACCTCGGGACCCGGCGCCTCGCGAAACTCACGCATGTCATCGGAAACGATCCCCCATGGCCCCGCCACGCCGGTCGTCGAGTCGTCGAACGCCTCGAGGATCGGCGCGAGGACGTCTCCCGTCGGTTCAACGGAGAGGTCGGCGAGGATAACGACGCGCCCGCGGCTGAGCTTCAAGCCTGCGTTGCGCGCCGGCGCATAGCCGAGCTCGCGATCGAGGTGCACGACGCGCACGCGGTCGGATGCGAGTGATTCGAGGAATGTGCCGTCGTCGGAGTGGTCGTCGACGAGGACGACCTCGTACGCGTGTTGCGCGCAGTTGTTCTCGAGCCCGACGAGGAAGCGCGTCACGTCGTCGGGGAAGCCTTCGTAGAGGAGGTGGATCGAGGCGTCGAGGACCGCGGGCCTGTCGAGGACGCTCTCGATGCGCGACGGATCGAGCGTCTCGAACTTCGGTCGCTCCTCAAGCGTCGCGCCACCGGGGGCGTCGTGGATCACGAATCCCAGATCGTGGATCTGGTCGCGTAAGGCGTCCGCGCGGACAAAGTCCTTCGCCTCACGCGCGCGCTGCCGTTCCTCCAGCAAGCGCTCGACGTTTGTCGGAACGCCGGCCATGGGTTCTAGGCTAGCTCGACCTCGGCCTCGGCTTTGCCGACGTTGAGGTCACCAACAGTCGCCTCGAGGTTCAGCGACACGCGGTTGCCGTCCTTGCCCGTGACTTTGCCCGTGACGGTGACGGTGTTCCCGGCGTCCTTGGGGACGATGACCATCTGCGTGAAGCGCGTCTGGATCCGCACGACGGCCGCGGGATCGCCGGCCCAGTCGGTGACGTACTGGCCGATCTTGGCCATCGTGAACATTCCGTGGCTGATCACGTCGGGAAGGCCGACCTGCTTCGCGAACTCTTCGTTCTGGTGGATCGGGTTCTGGTCGCCGGAGGCATTCGCGTAGGCGACGAGATCCTCGCGCGTGACGCGGTATTGCCAGGCCTTCAGCTCCTCGCCGACGGAGACGTCGGCCGCACGCACCTTCGCCGTCATCGTTAACCCTCCTCGGCCGTGCCGCGCGACACGATCGTCGAGCGCGCCACGCCGATCTTCTCGCCCGATGCCGTCTCGATCGACGCCTCGGTGATGAGGAACTCGTTCTTACCCTTCGCGACGATGTCGCCGATGCGCGGCTTGCCGACGATGTTGTCACCGGCACGGACCGGCCGCGTGAACGTGTACTCCTGGTCGCCGTGGACGACCATCGCGTAATTCAAGCCGAGCGCCGGGTCGGCCAGCATCGCCGGGCCGTACAAGAAGTTGAGCTTCGTGAGGTAGGTCGGCGGCGCGATAACCGCCGGCTGACCTGCCGCCTTCGCCGCGGCTTCGTCGCGGTAGACGGGGTTCGGGTCGCCGATCGCGTCGGCGAACTCGCGGATCGAGTCGGCGGTGACCTCGTACGGGTCGTTGGGCGGGAACTCGCGCCCGATGAACTCCTTGTTGAGCGGCATCGTTACCTCCTTAGACGCCGAGCTGCGCGCCGGTGACGGGAAGGATGACCCCGGACACGAAGTCGGCCTCCGGCGAGCACAGGAAGAGGTGCGCGTTCGCGATGTCCTCCGGGCGGCCGGCGCGGCCGATCGCGATCAATCCGATCGCCATGTTGCGCAGCGGCTCGGGGATCCCAAGATCGGATCCCTCCTCTTTCGCCGCAGTGAGCCGGGTCTCGATGAATCCCGGCGCGATCGCGTTGACGTTGATCCGGAACGGCCCGAGCTCGCGCGCGAGCGTCTTCGTCAGCGAGATGATCGCGCCCTTGGCCGCCGTGTAGTTCGCCTGGCCCGGGTTGCCGGTGATGCCGACGCTCGACGACGTGAGCGTGATCTTGCGGTTGTAGGAAACCTCGCCCTTCTCGGCGAGCTCCTTCTTCGCGACCTCACGCATGTGCGGCATCGCGGCGAGGATCGAGTGGTACGCGGTGTAGAGGTTGACCTTGATCGCGGTGTCCCAGATCTCCGGCGTCATGTTGTGGAACGTCTTGTCGCGCGTGATGCCGGCGTTGTTGACGAGGATGTCGAGCTTGCCGAACTCCTTCACGGCGACGTCGACCATGCGTTGCGCGCCCTCGAGTTCGACGGTGTTCTCGATCGCGACGGCGGCCCGGCCGCCGTTCTTGCGGATCTCTTCGGCGGTCTCCTCGGCGGGATCGGCGTCGACGTCGTTGACGACGATGGCTGCGCCTTCCTCGGCGAAGCGGAGCGCGGTCGCGCGGCCGATGCCGCGTCCGCCTCCGGTGACGATGGCAACTCGATCATCCAGACGACCCACGGTGTCCCCCCTTAGTGCGAACGGGCCCCTGCAGGGGCCCGGATGTCAGCGGGTTTCGCGGTGTTGGGTGTGGTGACCGCACCACGGGCAGTACTTCTTCAGCGCGATGCGGTCGCGATCGTTCTGCTTGTTCTTCTGAGTTTGGTAGTTCCGGCGCTTGCAGTCCTCGCAGGCGAGAGTGATGCCGGGACGGTTATCGGCTTTTGCCACTGGCTGATCCTTTGTCTGTCGAGGTCCGGCGGGCTGGGAGCCCGGGACGGGGCGGAAGTATAGCCCCGGCGACGCGGGTGAAGCGACACGCGGTTCCTCGTAGCGGGGGGCGGAATCGAACCGCCGACACAGCGATTATGAGCCGCTTGCTCTACCTCTGAGCTACCCCGCCTTGGAGCTGGCGGCCGGAATCGAACCGGCGACCCCGGCCTTACCATGGCCGTGCTCTGCCGTCTGAGCTACGCCAGCGAGACACTGGATTCTACCGCCCCCTCCGGGCGGGGCCGTCACGAACGACGGCGACCGGCGGCGACGACGTGCGCGACGAGCAGCGCGGCCAGGGCGAGCGATGCGAGGGCGAGCGG
>JBASRP010000196.1:0-9644 GCA_049273905.1 Actinomycetota bacterium | reverse complement strand
GATCAATGAGGCCTTCGCCGCGCAGGCCGCCGCGTGCACGCGCGAGCTCGGCCTCGACGAGGAGAATGTCAACGTCAACGGCGGCGCGATCGCGCTCGGCCATCCGGTCGCGGCGACCGGCGCGCGTCTGATCGTGACGCTGCTCCACGAACTCGAGCGCACCGGCGGCCGGTACGGCTGCGCGACGATGTGCGCCGGCGGCGGCATGGGCTCGGCGGCGATCATCGAGCGGATCGGCTGAGAGTGGCCGCGACGACGAAGCACTTCATCGCGGGGGAGTGGCGTGAGGGCGCCGGCAACGCGATGCAGGACGTCAATCCCTCGACCGGCAAACCGATCACGGAGTTCCCCGTCGGGACCGCCGAGGAGGTGGACGCAGCCGTCCGCGCGGCGCGCGACGCCTTCGACGGCGGATGGCGGGACGCGACGCCGAGCGTCCGCCGCAAGCTCCTGTTCAAGTTCGCCGAGCTGCTCCAGGCCAACGCCACCGACCTCGGCAAGATCGCGACCGAGGACATGGGCATGCCGTGGGCCTTCACGATCGGCGAGACGATGTACTGCGCCGAGTACGTCGAGTACTTCGCCGGCTGGGCCGACAAGATCAACGGCGAGACCATCCCGCTGTCCGCCGCGAACGTGCTCGACTACACGATCCGCGAGCCGGTCGGCGTGGTCGGCGCGATCGTCCCGTGGAACTCGGCGGTCTCGCTCGCCGTCTGGAAGCTCGCGCCGGCGCTCGCGTGCGGCAACACCGTCGTTATCAAGCCCTCGGAGCTCGCGCCGCTGGTCGCCCTCAAGCTGATGGACCTCCTCGCCGAAGCCGGGTTCCCGCCGGGCGTCGTGAACTGCGTCCTCGGCGACGGGGCGCAGACCGGAGCGGCCCTCGTCGAACACCCCGGCATCGACGCGATCGCGTTCACCGGCGGCTCGGCGACCGGGCGCCGCGTGGCCGAGACTGCGGGCCGGAACCTCAAGCGCGTCTCGCTCGAGCTCGGCGGGAAGTCGGCGAACATCATCTTCGCCGACGCGGATCTCGATTCTGCCGCGGTGCAAGCCGGGGTCGGCTGCTTCATCAACACGGGCCAGCAGTGCATCGCCGGCAGCCGCGTGCTGGTCGAGGAGAGCATCCAAGACGAGTTCCTCGACAAGCTCGGCGCGTTCGCGGCGAACTGGGCCGTCGGCGATCCCTTGCAACCGACCACCCAGATGGGACCGCTGATCAGCGAGGTCGCGCTCCAACGCGTCCTCGGCTTCGTCGACGAGGCCCGGGAAACGGCGACGGTGACGACCGGCGGCGAACGGCTGGGCGGCGACCTCGCCGACGGGTTCTTCGTCGGTCCGACGATCGTCTCCGGCGTGCGCAACGACATGCGCATCGCGCGCGAGGAGATCTTCGGCCCGGTGCTGTCAGTCATCCCGTTCCGCGACGAGGACGAGGCGGTCCGGGTCGCGAACGACACGCCGTACGGACTGGCCGGAGGCGTCTGGACGAACGATCTTCACCGCGCACACCGCGTCGCGCGGCGCATCGAGGCCGGGACCGTCTGGGTCAACTCCTGGCTGACGCTGAACCCGCAAGCGCCGTTCGGCGGGTACAAGGCGTCCGGCATCGGGCGCGAGGGCGGCCGCGAGGGTCTCGACGTCTATCTGCAAACGAAGAACGTCTACGTTCAGTACCGCTAGAGGAGGCTTCGGGGGATGGGTTACCGGATAGGGGTCGACGTCGGCGGCACGTTCACGGACTTCCTCGTCGTCGAGCCCGACGGCGCGTTCGCGCTGTGGAAGCACCCGACGACGCCGGCCGATCAATCCGTCGGCGTGATGACGGGCATCGAGCAGCTCGCAGAACAACGCGACCTGTCACTCGCGAGTTTCCTCGCAAAGACCGACCTGATCATCCACGGCACGACGACGGCGGATAACACGATGATCGAGCTGACCGGCGCGAAGACCGGCCTTCTTGTGACGAAGGGTCGCCGCGACGAGATCGAGCTGCGGCGCGGTTTCAAGGAGAACATCTGGGATCCGAGCGCGTTGCCACCGGCGCAGCTCGTGCCTCGACGGTACCGCCTGACGCTCGCCGAGCGCCTCGACTACCAAGGGAACGTCCTCAAGGAGCTCGACGAGGACGAGGTGCGTTCGCAGGTCCGCCGCCTGAAGACGGCCGGCGTCTCGTCGATCGCCGTCGTCCTTCTCTTCTCCTTCATCAACGCGGCGCACGAGCAGCGCGTCGGGGAGATCATCGCGGAGGAGTACCCCGAGGTGGAGATGGTCTCGCTCTCCCACCAGATCCACCCCGCCGCGCCGGAGTTCGACCGCACGTCGACCACCGTCGTGAACGCGTACGTTGGGCCGCGTGTGAAGCGTTACCTGAACCGGCTCGTCGAGCAGCTCGCCGAGAGCGGCTTCAAGCACCCACTCCTCGTCATGCAGTCGAGCGGCGGCATCGCGGCGGCGAAGTCCGTTGCCGAACGGCCCATCGTCACGCTCGCGTCCGGCCCGGCCGGCGGCGTGATGGGCGCCTGCCGCGTCGCGAGCGAGGCAGGCATCGAAGATTTCATCTCCGTCGATATGGGCGGCACGAGCTACGACGTGTGCCTGGTCCGCGGCGGCGAGCCGACCATCAAGTCGTTCTGGAACTGGGTGCACCGCTACCTGATCTCGCTGCCGATGGTCGACGTGGTTTCGATCGGCGCCGGCGGCGGCTCGATCGCGAGCGTCAAGGCCGGCGGTCTCCAGGTGGGCCCCGAATCGGCGGGCGGTGACCCCGGCCCGATCTGTTACGGACGCGGCGGCCTCGAGCCGACGGTGACCGACGCGAACCTCGTCCTCGGCTATCTCAACCCCGAGGGCTTCGCCGGCGGGACGCTCGTGCTCAAAGCCGACGGCGTCGCCGAGACGATCGAGGAGAAGATCGGCGCGCCGATGGAGATGTCGGCCGTCGAAGCGGCGTGGGGCATCTACCGCCTGACGAACGCGAACATGAACCAGGCGATCGTGCGCGTCTCGGCCGAGCGCGGCCACGATCCTCGCACGATGGCGCTGGTCGTCTTCGGCGGGAACGGCGCGGTGCACGCGCTGGCCCAGGCCCAGGAGCTCGGCATCCAGAAGGTCATGATCCCGCGCACCGCGCCGGCGTTCAGCGCGCTCGGCCTGCTCGTCGCCGACTACCTCGTCGACAAGGTGCGCGCGACGCTCACCACGGTCGGAACGACCGAGCCCGAGAAGCTCGAGAAGATCTACAAGGGCCTCGAGGAGGAAGCCGACTCGCGCGAGGCCGGCGCCCTGGAAGAGGTCTACCGTGCGCTCGAGCAAGAGTCCGACGAAGAGCTCTGGCAGGCCGGCGTGCCGACGAAACGCTTCAAGCACATGCGCTTCGCCCAGAGCCGGTACCCCGGCCAGACGTGGGACATCGACGTGCCCGTCGGCACCAAGATCACGCCGAAGGAGCAACAGAAGATCGCCGAGCGCTTCCACACGATGCACCTCGAGGAGCACACCTACGACCGCCGAGACGAGGACGTGATGATCTCGTCGCTGCGCGTGCGCTCGCGCGCGCTGCTGTCGAAGCCGCAACTGCGAAAGGTGCCCGGCTCGACCGCGCCGCCGAAGTCCTCGGGGACGCGGCAGGCATTCTTCGGCAACGAGTTCGTGAAGACGAAGCTCTACGACGGTCCTGCGATCCGCGCGGGGCAGACCATCACCGGCCCCGCGATCATCGAGGAGCCGTTCACGACCGTCGTCATCCCGCCGAAGTGGAAGGTCAAGCTCGACAAACTCGGTAACTACGTGGCGACCCGATAGGAGGACCAACGATGGCCGTCGCGACCAAGACACTGCGCAAACCGACGAAGACGAAGGCGAAGAAGCCCGCGGCCAAGAAGAAGCAGAAGGTCGACCCGATCACCGCCGAGGTCATCCGCGGCGGCCTCGAGACGATCGCGTTCGAGATGGCCGTCCACGTCTCGCGCACGGCGACGACGCCGATCCTCAACCAGTCGAACGAGCGCAACGCGACGATCATGGACTGGAAGGGGCGGCTCGCCGCGCTCGCCGTCGGCATCCCGCAGTTCATGCTCTCGTCGATGGGCCCGGTGCAGTTCGGGATCGAGTTCTTCGGCGAGGAAGGGTTCCAAGAGGGCGACGTCGTCGCGTGCAACGACCCGTACCACGGCGGCGGCCATCTGCCCGACTGGAGCATCTTCTCGCCCGTCTTCTACGAGGGCGAGCTGGTGCTGTTCGCGTCGATCCAGTGCCACCACGCCGACACCGCCGGCCAAACGCCGGGCGGCTACCCCGCCGACGCGACCGACATCTGGGCCGAAGGCTTCCGCTGTCCGGTCGTGAAGCTCGTCGAGGGCGGCAAGGAGCGCAAGGACGTCATCTACCTGTTCCACACCAACAACCGCGTCCCGACCTACGAGGGCGACCTGCGCGCGCAGATCGGCGCGGCGCAGCTCGGCGCGAAGCGCTGCCAGGAGCTGATCGCGCAGTACGGCGTCGAGACGGTGAAGAACTCGGTCGACTGGCTGCTGGAGTTCTCCGAGCGGCGCATGCGCGAGGAGATCGCGGCGTGGCCCGACGGCTCGTACGAGGCCGACTCGTACTTCGATCACGACGTGAAGGGCAACACCGACGTGAAGGTGCACGCCAAGGTCGAGGTGCGCGGCGACGAGCTCTACATCGACTTCACCGGCTCGGACGACCGTCCGTGGCTGCAGGCGTGGTCGACGCAATGCAACACGCGCTCGATGACGTACTCGCAGCTGTGCTCGATGATCGACTCGACGATCCCGCGGAACCAGGGACTGTTCGCGCCGATCAATATCTTCTATCCCGAGAACACGATCGTGAACCCGACGGTCGGGAAGCCGGTATCGATGGGCACGCACCACCCCGGCTGCGAGATCGCCGAGGCCGTCGCGATGGCGCTGTCGCAAGCCATCCCGGAGAAGTCGTGCCCACAGATCTACAAGGCGGCGATGCCGACCGTTCTGTTCGGCATCAACCCCAAGACGCAGAAGCTGTTCATCGACCACTCCGTCGACACGCAGTCGACGGCGAGCGCGGCCGCGTACGGAACCGACGGCTGGGGCTGCGCGAACGCCGGCTTCGGGAACCTGATCATGGCCACGGCCGAGATCAACGAAGCGATCTTCCCCAGCCGCCACCTGTCGAACGACCTCACGATCGACACCGCCGGCGCGGGGAGGTGGCGTGGCCAGCCCGGCTCGTACTGGATCAAGGAGTCGACGGCGGACGCGAGCCTCTACACGTTCGTGATGAGCATGAAGTACACGTCGCAAGGCGTCGCCGGCGCGCGCAACGGCCCGCCCGACCACCTCGTGATCCGCGGCCCGGACGGGACCGAGAAGCTCATCACGCACACCGCGCTGTACGAACCGCTCCCCGCGGGGACGCGGATCGAGTACCAGCGCGGTGGCGGCGGGGGCTGGGGCGACCCGCTCGACCGCGAGCCCGAGAAGGTGCGGGACGATGTGCTCGACGAGTACGTCAGTCGCGAAGCGGCGAAGCGCGAATACGGCGTCGTGCTGATCGGCGAGGTCGAGGACTACACGCTGAGAGTCGACGAGGCCGCGACGCGCAAGCTGCGCACCTCGATGCGGAACGGAGACAAGGCATGAACGAAGCGGTGATCGTCGGAGCGGTTCGAAGCCCGATCGGAAAGAAGAACGGCAAGCTCTCCACGACGCATCCAACAGATCTCCTCGGCGCCGTCCTGAAAGGTTTGCTCGAGAAGACCGGCGTCGACCCGTTGCAGGTCGACGACGTGATCGGCGGCTGTGTCACACAGTGCGGCGAGCAAGGCGTCAACGTCACGCGCAACGCGTGGATCGCGGCCGGGCTGCCGTGGGATGTGCCGGCGACGAGCGTCGACCGCCAGTGCGGCTCGGCGATGCAGTCGATCGCGTTCGCCGCGCAGGGCGTGATCGCCGGCTCGTACGACCTGGCGATCGCGTGCGGCGTCGAGGCGATGTCGCGCGTCGGTCTAGGCGCGAACGCCATCCAGCCGGGCTTCGCGTTCTCCGACGACTGGTTCGCGGCCGTGGGTGGCCGCGAGAACCTCTACACGCAGTTCCAGGCCGCGCAAGAGATCGCGCGTGAGTGGGGCATCTCGCGCGAGTACATGGACGAGCAGGCGGCCGAGTCGCACCGCCGTGCCGCGCAAGCGACCGACGAAAGCCGCTTCGAACGCGAGATCGTCCCGATCAAGGTGATGCAGGAGGACGGCAGCGTCGAGCTCGTCACCGAGGACGGCTGCATCCGCCGCGGCACGACCGTCGAGCGGCTGGCGACGCTGCCGCCGGTGCGCGAGGACTGCCCCGACATCACGGCCGGCAACTCGTCGCCGATCTCGGACGGCGCCGCCGCGCTCATGATCGCGTCGCGCGAGAAGGCCGATGAGCTCGGCCTCAAGCCGCGCGCGCGCTTCAAGCACTTCGTCGTCGCCGGCTGCGAACCGATCGTGATGCTGAAGGGACCGGTGCCCGCCACCAAGAAGCTGATCGCCAAGACCGGGATCAAGCTCACGGACATCGACCTGTTCGAATGCAACGAGGCGATGGGCTCGATCGTGCCGATGTGGGAGAAGGAGTTCGGCATCCCGCACGACGTCGTCAACGTGAACGGCAGCGGGATCTCGCTCGGCCATCCGGTCGGCGCGAGCGGCGCCCGGATCATGACGACGCTGTTGCACGAGATGGAGCGCAGCGGGGCACGGACCGGATTCCACACGATGTGCGAGGGTGGGGGGCAGGCGAATGCGATCGTTATCGAGCGGCTGGACTGAAGAGACCGGCTCGCACGGCTCTGTCCTGGATCTGGACAAGGCCGAGATCCTCGCCGCCCTCGGCGCGCAGCGCGCGCGCACGATGGAGCTCCTGCGCGGCGCGTCCGAAGCGGAGTGGGAGACGATCGTCGTTCCGCGCTGGCGCCTGCGCGAGGTGGCGGCCCACCTCGTGACCACCGACGAAGGAGCGATCACGGGCCGCTCCTTCACCACGGGCTTCAGTCGCAGCGCGACGAAGTCGATCGCGAAGGTAGAGGTCTGGAACGACAAGCAGGTCGTCCGCTGGGCGGATCGCCCGGTGCCCGAGATCCTCGCGGGACTGGAGAAGTGGTCCCGGCGCTTCGAGCGCTTGGTGCGCATGATCCCGGCGCCGGTCGGCAAGCCGGCCTTTGTCACGCCGTTCGGTAAGGTCTCGTTGATGTGGCTCTTCGGTCTCCGGGTTTACGACGAATGGATCCACGACGAGGACATCCGCCGCGCGCTGAAGCGCCCGAGCGACGACGCGCCGGCCTCCATCAAGCCGGTCGCTCGCGTCTTGATCGCCGGTCTTCCCGTGCAGTCGACGGAGAAGGTGGCGGAGGGCGCGAAGGGCAAGGTGGTTCTCGTCTTCGAGGACGTCGAGTATCCGCCCCTCGGTTTCGACCTCGCCGCCCGGCGCTTCGGCTACGGCGTCGAGGGAACCGATGCGCGCGTGACCGGCCGGACGGCGACGCTGGCGATGATCGCCGCGCGCCGGGACGCCTGGCAGGACGTGGAGACCGCCGGCGGCATCAAGATCGAGGGCGACCGGACGGCGGCCGCCGGGCTTCTGGACGCGCTCCAGCTCGTCTGAGCGGCCTTCGGGCCCAGCGAGACCGCCGGGCCTATGCTGGCTCGCGTGGCATCGGGATTCGCCGCTTCCGCGCTCCAGAGGCGCGTCTTCCTCGTCGGTCCGCTGATCGCGCTGGCCCTCGCCGGGGCCGGGCCCGCGGCCGATCGAACCACGGCCACGCCGTCACCCACACCGACCCGATCGGCCGCCGATCCCATCGAGGAAACGAAGCGCGCGCTCCTGCGCGCCTATGAAGCGGAGGCCGTCTACAAGGTCGACAACCTCGTCTACGCGGCCGGTGTCGGCGACGAGCTCCAGGCGCTCAAGCTGAACGAGCCGAAGGTCGCGTGGGGCTCGCAGGTGGTCGTGCAGTTCCCCAACGCCGAGGCGATCGGCGCCGAGGTCGTGATCCTCCGCGCCCCTATCCCCGGCGGCGGCTCGTTGTGTGTGTCCGAGGTCGGCGAGGTCGAAGACGCGGGGCTCTACTACGCCCGCGTCGCCGGCACGGCGAAGTGCCCGCCGTACAAACGAGGTATGCCCGGCTGGAAGACGGACCAGACGGCGGGATGGGCCTAACGAGGGAACCCTCGGGAAGGCCTGATGGTAGGCGTCCTCACCGCCTGCGACTTCGAAATCCTCGTTCAGGTTCCGGTCCGGCTCGTGGCGGTCGCGAAGATGACCTCGGAGCGCTCCGTGAGTTGCTCGTGCGTGAGCGTCGCAAGGCGTTCGGTGACCCGCGCCAAGCACCGCTCACGCGCTTCACCTGGCATGGCGTCGAGCCGCAGCCGCCGGCGGCCGTGCCGGATGAACTCGAGCCAATCGTCGGGGTTCCACTGATGGGCGAGGCGGTCGGTCCAGACCATCGGCGAGGCGAAGCCGGCTTCGTTCAGCAGCGCTGAGAGCTTCTCCGGCGTGTCGATGTCTTCGCGGCCTTGCGGAACGGCGCGGTCCTCGGGGGCGCCGTGCGCGTCGAGCTCCTCGTTCCACAGGTCCATGGCTGCGTCCTCGGGCTCGTCGCCCCACGTGGTCATCCCGAACGTTCCGCCGGGCGTCAGCACGCGAAGGACTTCTTCGAACGCGGCGCGCACGTCGGGGACGTTGAACATCACGAACGACGACACGACGACGTCGAAACGTCCGCTCGCAAACGGCAGGCCGAGCGCGTTCGTCGCCGCGAACGCGGCGGTGTGGCCCTTTTTCGCGACGCGTAGCATCCCCTCCGCGATGTCCGCCGCGACAAGGGTTGCGCCCGACGCTCTCTGCGCGAGGTCGTCGATCAGAGTCCCCGATCCCGTCCCGAGGTCCAGGACGCGACGCGCTCCGTCCAGAGGAAGGCGGTCGAGGAGTTGCCTGCCGAGGGGAAGGAGGACGGGACTCCACAATCGGACGTAGTACGGGGCGATCTCGGAGTAGGCGTCGGCGATGAGCCGGTCCGCGTCCTCGCTCACGGTTGCGGCTTCTCCTTCCCGACACGCCGGTAGATCTCGTCGGGGATCTGTGCCGGGTCTTTGTATACGTGGTGCACGCACGGCTCGCCGCGGTTTTCCGGCGGGAACTCGATCGTGATCGGGACGCCGGTCTGCTCGATCCCCTCCATCTCGTTATTGACCGAGCAGTGCGCGCAGTAGATGGGCAACGCCTCGCGGCCGAACGTGCGCGGCCCTCGCTCCCGCAACGTGAGGTAGTCGCGCGGCGCGTCGTAGGCGCCGTCGTCGATCAGCTTCCCGCCCGACCCGCAGCGGAACGAGGCGACGTACTTCTCATCGTCCTCCGAGAACTCCACGGCGGCGCCGTTCGCCTTCATCGCGCGGACGAGCCCTTCGAGCCGCTGCTCGGGAGAGACGGACGTGATGCCCGCGCGCCGCTCGCGAAGGTACCGCGCGCCGAAGTCGCGCAGCGCCTCCTCGATGGCCGGTTCGCCGAGGCGCCGCCCGATGAACGACAGCAGGGAGGTGATCCAGTTGATCGAGTAGTCCTTGTTGCGCAGCCAGTCGGCCTCCATCCGCTGCAGCAGCTTCTTGG